>JAYTXS010000249.1:0-3227 GCA_043742845.1 Gammaproteobacteria bacterium | reverse complement strand
CTGCTCAGCATATTGAGGCACTTGATCGGCAAGGGGATCGAACGCGACATGAGCGTGTATTGGGGAGTGCGCAGCGAGCGCGATCTATACGCGCAGGCGGTGCTCGAAGAGCTGCTCGCGCGGGCACGCACGCCGCGTCTAGGCTATGTGCCCGTGCTGTCCGAGCCTTCGTCTGAATGGCGTGGACGGAGCGGATTCGTGCACCAGGCCGTGCTCGAAGACATCCATGATCTGCACGATTACGATGTATACGCAGCCGGGCCTCCCGCGATGATTGCGGCGGTACGCGGCGAATTCGCCGCACACGGAGCCGCTGCGCATCGCGTATTCTTCGATTCCTTCGATTACGCTCCGGATTCTGCCGCGCGCCAGCGCAGCAAAGCCGCCACCAAATCCTGATCTTCTGCCGAGTCGGCGATGAGCAACGGCGCCGACAAGCCGGATTCACGCACGGCGGCGGCGACGCGCTCTCCGGGAACCAGCCAGCGTGCGCGCTCGAATTCTTGGCGTAGTTCGGGTGCGGCAATTTTGAGCAGGTTGGCGGCGATCTCCACGCTGGTGGCGGTGATCACTTGCAGCTCCTGGGCGGCAAAGCTGCGCGTGAGCGCCGCGAGCGCGGCTTGACTGGGAGCGGTGGGCACGCGCTCGTAAACTTCGGCAATCAACACCTGCGCACCGCGGCGCACGAGTTCGCGCTCGAGAAATGGACGCCCGTGACTGCCCTTGATCAGCAGTATGCGGCGCCCCGTTGGATGTTCCAGCAGCGGGTTGCGCAGCAGGCTCTGCGAATCGAAGTTCTCGGCGGGCTGCACAGCCACTCGATAACCTGCTTGATTCAAGGCGCGGGCAGTGGCTGGGCCGACGACCGCCAGCGTCAGATCGCGCTTCTGATCCAACAGCGAGGCGCCGAAGCGCACCGCATTGGCACTGGTGAAGATGATGGCGTCGAAATTCTCGAGAGCACCGAGCCGTGCCGCGGTAGTGCGCAAATTCCCCAGCGGCTTGATGTCGATGGCCGGCAAGCGCGAGGTGCTCGCGCCCTGTGTTTCCAGCAGCCTGCACAGCGGCGTGGCCTGTTGCTCGGGGCGAGTGACCAGAACGCCGACTCCATGCAGGGCCGACATGAGATCAGCCGGTGCGCAGCCGCTCGAGCAGAGGGCCTGCGCCCGCAGCCAGCATGCGCTCAGCCAGCAACGAGCCGAGGGCGGCCGGATGACCGGCACTTCCCGATTGACTGTCGCGCAGCAGTCTCGATCCATCGGGTTCCGCCACCAGACCCTCGAGCAGCAATGTCTCGCCGTCGAGCCTGGCATGCGCCGCGATGGGTGATTGACAGCTGCCGCCCAGTCGATGCGCGAAGGCGCGTTCCGCATCCATGATGATCCGGGTGGCCGTGTGCTCGAGCGCGGATAGCAATTGCAGCACACGCGACTCACTGCCGCGGCACTCAATGCCGATCACGCCTTGCGCGACGGCTGGCAGGCAGATCCTGGGATTGAGACGTGCGCTGATGCGTGACTCCAAGCCGAGACGAATCAAGCCTGCGCAGGCCAGCACCAGCGCGTCCGATTCGCCGGCATCGAAACGCCGCAGCCGCGAATCCACATTGCCGCGCAGCGGCTCAATGCGAAGGTCAGGGCGCGCGGCCAGTAGCTGTGCCTGGCGCCGCAGGCTCGATGTGCCGACACGAGCACCCTGCGGTAAATCCTCCAGGCGCTGCACTTTCGCCGCCACCAGCGCATCGAGCGGGTCCGCGCGTTCCAGCACCGCCGCGATCACCAGACCTTCAGGAAGGTCGCCCGGCAAATCCTTCATCGAGTGCA
This sequence comes from Gammaproteobacteria bacterium, assembly GCA_043742845.1. Classification (GTDB taxonomy): domain Bacteria; phylum Pseudomonadota; class Gammaproteobacteria; order Steroidobacterales; family Steroidobacteraceae; genus Bog-1198. The sequence continues at coordinate 1,404 of JAYTXS010000249.1, read as the reverse complement.
CGGCGATGTCGGCGCGCTGCTCTTCGAGAGCCACCTCCAGTTCCTTGATGAACAGGCCCTTGCCGCCGATGGCGGCGAGCGATCGGTCTTGAATTCGATCGCCCTGAGTCACGATGGGAACGAGTTCGACTTCGAGGCCGCTGTGCGCTTGGCGCAGCAGCGTTGCGACATGTGCGGCCTGCCACAGGGCCAGCGGGCTCTTGCGCGTGGCGATGCGCAGCGGCGAGCTCACGCGATTTCAGCTGCAGGTGGGAACAGCGCGGACTTCAGCCGGTATATGGCCGAGATATCCTCATCGCCGAAACCCTCTGCGATCAACTGTGCATATTGCGCCAGGGTGGATTCCACAACCGGCAGTTGCGCGCCGTGCTTGGCGGCCATGTCGCGACAGATGCGCAAATCCTTGGCGTGCAGGCGCACCCGAAAGCCCGCCGGGTAGCTGTTGTGCGCCATGAACGGCGCGCGGTTGACGAAGTACCAGCTCGAGCCCGCACCCTTGCCCAGAAGCTCGATCAAGCGATCGAGCGGCAGGCCCTGTGCGTGAGCGAACGCCATGGCCTCGCCGACCGCCTGGATGATGCCCGCACACATGATTTGATTGGTGGCTTTGGCCGCTTGTCCGGCGCCGCTTGATCCGAGATAGGCGACATTCTTGCCCATGGCCTGAAGAATCTCTCGAGCGCGCTCATACACCGGCTCATCGCCGCCCACCATGATGGCAAGCGATGCAGTGCGCGCACCCTCGACCCCGCCGCTCACCGGGCAATCGAGAAAGCCGACGCCGAGAGCGTCAAGCTGCGTGTGCACGTCGCGCGCCGTATCGGCCCCGACCGTCGAGCAGTCCATGACGATCATATTGGGATTGAGGCCGGGCTCGAGATCCGCGATCACCGCGCGCAGGTCCTCATCGGCGGAGACGCAAATCACCACCGCTTCACAGTTGCCGGCGAGTTCTGTCAGGTTCGCGAAAGGGATGCAGCGCAATTCTTCGGCCAGAGCCGTGGCCTTGGCGGCGGTTCGATTCCACACTCCGGTGAGCAGTCCGGCGCGCTTGAGACTGCGCGCCATGTGCGCGCCCATAGCGCCCAACCCCACGAAACCTGTTTGCATATGCTTCCCCGCCCAACTATCAGAGGCGTAGCCTAAGGCTTTGCAAGCCTCGCGGCAAAGCGCGTGGAATTTGGATTCGCCTCGCGAGGCGGGAAATTAAGTCGGGCTATTGCAAATTGCGTCGACGCCGCGCTTGGCATTCACTCGTTCCGAATCGATTTCTTCGGAGCTCAAGTACTCACGCTCGCCGTTCGCGCCGGTCTTGAACAGGCGCCGGCCCTCGATCATTTTCTTGTAACGATCCTGCGCATCCGCGCATTGTTTTTCGCGGCTCTGCGCCACGTCGGCGTCCAC
>JAYTXS010000248.1:0-7600 GCA_043742845.1 Gammaproteobacteria bacterium | reverse complement strand
GTCACTCATCCCCCCATGCCGTTTCGTTCGTCGCTGGTCGGTATCGTGAATATGACGCGCAAACCCGTCGATTCCGGCGAGGCGTCCGCCCATATCTGTCCGCCGTGGAGCGAAACAATACTCCTGCAGATCGCCAACCCTAGGCCGCTGCCATTGTCTTCAATGTTGTTCGTCCCGGTCAGGCGAAAAAAACGCTCGAAAATTCGTCCGCGCAGTGCCGCCGCCACCCCGGGACCCTCATCGTCCAATGACACCCGCCAGACCCCAGCCTCCACAACGGAGCGCAGTGTCACCATCCCCTGCGGCGGAGATGCGTTCAGCGCATTGGCGAGAAGATTCAACAACACTCGCCGCAACCAACGCGGCTCGACCAGCACCTGGCCCGCGCCATGATGAGAGTGAACGAATTGCAGACCGCGGTGCTCCGACAGCACCTTCGCGTCTTGACTGAAGCTGGCAAGCAGAGCCTCGGGTTCATGCTCCGCCAGGTGCAGATCGATATCACGCGCCTCGGCACGCGATAAAAACAATAGCTCCTCGATGATTTGACTGAGTCGGGCAATTTCCTCCAGCTGCATGTGCACCGATTCTTCGTTTGCCGCATCGAGATTGCCGTGCACCAGAAGCTTCTCTGCCTGCAGGCGGATCAACGATAGCGGCGTCTTCAATTCATGCGAAGCTTCGGCTGTGAAACGTCGAATTTGATCGAACGCAGATTCCAAGCGATCGAACATTTGATTCAGTAGCTGCGCAAGCTCGGATATCTCATCGCGGACCGAGGCTACCGGGATGCGTTCGCTCAAGTTATCCGAGCTAATGTGCTTGGCCGTGTCGCGAATCAAACGCACCGGACGAAGAGCCAGGCGGCTCAATCCGAAGCCGACCCCGACACTGATCGCGACCATCACTGAGAGCATCCAAATGCAGATCTCGCTATAGTCACGCATGGTTCGGCGCACGCTATTGAGCGATGTCGCTATGGTCACGTCGAATGGGCCGAGAATGAATTCGCCGACCCGCAGTTCGCCGATGTCCGGAAGTCTCGCATTGAAGACGCGCTTTCCGCGCACGTCGGGAATGGGTAAGCCGCGCAAATTCGTGGAATAGAAAACCGGGCGTACCGGGCCGCTGGGGTCGTCGATGGTGATGAAAAAGAGCACCGATGAGAAATCGCTGGTTTCCCGGATGCGGGCATCGATGATCTGCGCATTCAGAGCGCCGAAGTCTTCGCCTAGATGCGCGCGAATCTGGGCAAACTGCGCCTTGTTCAGCAGATCGAGGCCGCGGATCAGCTGATTCTGCAGTAAGTAATAGCCGGCGACGAACAGGCACACCAACGTCAAGGTCGCCGCACTGGCATACCAAAGCGCCAGCCTCGCGCCGATCGATCTCACAGAAGCTGGTAGCCGACGCCGCGCAGAGTCTTGAACACCGGCGGCCCCGGAACGGTCTCGAATTTTGCACGCAACCGGCTCATGTAAACGTCCAAAAGGTTTGCCTCATGGTCATAGTGCGAGGACCAGCATTTCTCGCAGATCAGCTTGCGGGATAGAATTCGCCCAACGTTTTGCATGAATATCTCGAGAAGCGCAAATTCGCGGCTGGTCAGATCAACGGGCTCTCCGGCTAAATGCACGGTGCGCGCGATCAGGTCGAGCTTGATCCCGCGATGCTCCAGTACGGCTTCCTTGACCGCCGATTGGCGGCGCAGCAAAGAGCGCATTCGAGCCAGCAGCTCTTCCATGCTGAACGGCTTCGACAGGTAGTCGTCGGCTCCCACGTCCAGTCCTTTGATTCGATCCTGCACGGCATCGCGAGCGCTCAGGATCAGTACCGGTTCATTGAACCCCGATTTGCGCCATTGCTGCAGAAGCTTCAGACCGTCGCCGTCCGGCAGACCCAGGTCGAGGATGATCGCGTCGTGGGCCGACTCGCAGAGCGCGTCGCTGGCTTCTTGACAGCTGCGAACCCAAGTGACCGCATAAGCGCGCTCCAGCAGGGCTTGCTTCAGGAAGGTCCCGATCCGGTGTTGGTCTTCGACTATGAGTATTTTCGTAGCCTACCTCGCTCGTCTTGATCCCGCGTTTTGTTCGTCGCTGGTGGCACCCGAAGAGGGGTAGGTACGCCCTAGGGCGTACCTACCCCTCTATCTTGGCCCGAACCGCCGAACTATCCGAGATCCCTCGGCTCGAGTAAGGGCCATTCGGCGTAGGGCGTCAAGGCGACTATGGGTGTGGCGGCATCCAGGACTTGGCGAACGAGCTCTTGCCGTCGGTATAGGTGGTCCACACCGCCCGGGTTGCGGGATCGACCGCGACGTTTTTGGCGGTTGCGGCCGTGGTCAGTTCTCCGAGGGTCGCCAGCTTGCCGCCGGCGGTATTCACCACGGACATCTTGTCGGGGCCCGCGCAATAGAGCAGGCCGCCGACCTCATCAAGCGCGATCTGATCCACTTTGGCCACAATGTCGATCGAACCCACGCTTAAGCCGCTCTTGGTATCGATTGCCACCAGCTTACCGTTGCCGCCTGCGACAAAAGCGCGATGGCTGCCGGCATCGAAGGCCAGGCCGTGCGGCTGCAAGGCCGGAGCGGTGGGCCACTGAGCGACGACCTTGTTGCTCGAAGGATCGATTACCGCAACGACATCCTTGTTCTTGATGTTCAAATAGATACGGTTTGCCGTGGCGTCATAGACCATGAACTCCGGCACTCCCGGTATCGCGATGGTGGCCACCACTTTCGCGCTGGCCGGATCGATGACCCACACATCCGCGCCTTCGTCATGGGTAACGTACACCATGTGATTCTTCGGTTCGAAAATGATCGCATCGGTGGGGCCCGACGTCTTGATGGACTTCACTTCCCGCAAGGTTTCCGCATCGACCACCGCCACACGCTCGGCTTCCTGCACGCTGACATAATAAAACTTGGAGTCGCTATCCACCGCGTTGTCGACCGCGCCGCCCACCTTTAAACGCGTGATGAGGCTATTTTTCTGCAAGTCGATGTAATCCGCGGTGCCGTCGTTCTCGTGCGCGGCGAGCAGGCGGTGCCGCTTGGAGTCGACGCGCAAAAAATCGAACTTTCCCGTCGAATGCGCCATTTCGATTGACGCCGCGGGCGTCAGTTGAAGAGGCTGTCCTGCCGCCAGCGCGGCCAAGGGGGAAATCGCAAGCGAGGCTGTCAGACAAAAGAGCGGGTTTATCATGGAGATTTTCACTTGAGGTTGAAGATTCAATACTTTGCCGTGAACCCGAGGAACAGGTATCGCCCGAGTGCATCGTAGATGCCCGCGACCATATTGCCGTTCACCAGCAGCGGGTTCCAGAGCAATCCGGCCACCGGGGGTTTCCTGTCGCCGAGATTGTTGACGCCCAGCCGGATATTCAAATGCGGCGTGACGTCGATATTGCCATCCAGATCGAAGTAGTCATAGGCGGGGACGGGTGTGTCCTGGGCGTAAATAGTTCCGATGCCTGACGGATTGAGGCCTGCCAGGTTTGGGTCGGGGCTGGTGAATTCAGATTTCAATCTACCGATATGACGCCAATTCAGCGACACCTCGAAATCGTGCTTAGAGTCCCACGTCGTTCGCAGTCGATGGCGGTAGCGAGGCACGGGCGACGTTGGGCCGGCTCCCGAACAATTGGGGCCAAAGTAGCCCGAACAGTCGATTTGCGGCGCGCCGGGAGTCACAGCGATGGGATTGTCCAGAGCGACACTGCCGGTGAAGCTAAACGACAAGTTGCCGGCCTTGGGGAGCAGCGGATCGAGATCCCAAAGGTAGCGTCCCTCGAAGTCCACGCCGCTGTTGCCGTAGGAACCGGTGTTGTATCGCGTGCTGAGTATGCGTCCGGCGGCTGCGCCGTTTCCGGTGGACAAGGATCCGCCGGGATCGCGGTGGATCAATCCGCAGTAAAACGGATCGCCGGAATTCAAGCAGGTCGGCAACGTAAATGACGCGGGCACACCACCGACGAACTGTTTGACCTTGATCCGCCAGTAGTCGGCAGTGAACAGCACACTCGGCAGTGGCGTGAGCACGAAGCCCATCGTGACACTGTCCGAAGTTTCGGGCTTCAGATTGGGATTTCCGCCCGTCACCACATTGATCGATGTCTGCGACGCGATATTGCCGTACTGTGCCGCCGTCACGCCGCTGCGCGCGCACTGTGCCGCAGAATCCGAGGGAGTGGGACCTGCGCATGGATCCTGCAGAGTGGTCTGCCCCAGCACTTGCGAAGTGAACAGCTCGTAGGCATTCGGTGCACGTACTGCGCGACTGATGCTGCCGCGCACCCGAAACAGGTTGAGAGGAGCCCATTCCAGGCCAATTCCGTAGGCATTTACATTACCCTGTGGAGTGTAGTGCGCGAACCGATCGCTGACGCTGGCCACCAGCTCTTTCGCGAAGGGCTTATCCGCGACCAGCGGCATTTTCAATTCGGTGAATACTTCGCCGACCCGGAAGGTGCCTTCCGTTGGACGGGCTGCGGGAGAGGTGGTCAGCAAATCGGCGGTGCTGTAGTTCGCATCGAGGTTGTAGCGAACCTGCTCAACGCGATACTCGGTACCCACCGCGACCTCGAATCCCTTATCGGCAAACGGGCTCTTGATGCCGTACTTCTCGAGGTTGCCGACCAGCTGCGCGGCGGCGATGCTGCGCTGTGCAAAGCCTGACGCCATGCCGCCTTCGGTGATGTATTTGAGCGCGGCCGGCGTGACGCCGCCGGTGGAATAGATGTTGTACGGAACACACTTAGGATCGGTGCCATCGACCACGGATTGGCAGGTTGCGACTCCGCCTACGTTCACCACATTCAGCGCATTGCCGAGCCGCGACGTCGAAAAGTCGTTGGACAGGGTCTCCCGAGCATTGACTCGACCGTGAGTCACACTGACTTCGTATGTCCACGGCTCGCTGATTTGGCCCTTCAACCCGAGCACGAGGTGGTACGACTGATGATGGAATTCGTCTGAACGTTGACCGCCTTCGATGTTGCGGCGGCCGATGCCCACCAGCGCAGTGTCCGCCGAACCCAAGCCGGCGGAGGTGCACAGGTCGTTGATCTGACTCGCGGAAAGAAGCGGATTGCTGCAGGGGACGCTGTATTGATTCAACCCGGCGCCGGTCGCCGTGGTGCCCACCGGTTCGTAGTCCACGGAGGTTTTGTCATCCATGTATTGCACTTCCGTGTACAGGTTCAGGGCCTCGCTGAACTTGTAGGATCCGAACACGCCCGCGTTGTAGCGGGTATCGGGCCGCTGCAGCTCCTGGGAGGTCGCCGGATTGTAGAGGTCGCCCGGGGCAGACAGCGGCCGAAACGCGTGTCCGTTGGCGGTATCCAGCGTCAGCGGCGAGCCCGCGTAGGTTACCGGCACACCCGCGGTCGTGGTGCCGCCATTTGGCACGAACTGTCCCGCCAGGGTCGTCGCATCGAGAACGCATTGATAAGAGCGGCCGGTCTCGATCAACGTGCAGGCACTAGAGTCACGACTCGCACCGGTCACCGACTGCACGTGGCGATAACCCGCGTATGCAGTTACATGGGCGTTCCCCCCGAAGACATCCTTGCCGAAAACGACCGAGACGTCTGAATTGACTCCGTCGTAGACGGTGCCGGTGGGCGGGTTGACTCCACTGGCTCGCTCGATGCTCTGCAGGTCGCGGCGATCGTTGCTACCTTGGTTGACGCCGCCCTCCACATCGAATTTCAGACCTGTGAAATTGGTGTCCAAGATGAAATTGACGACCCCGGCGACCGCGTCCGAGCCATAGATGGCGGATGCGCCGCCGGTCAGCACCTCGACGCGTTTCACCAGGGCACTTGGCACCGTGTTCAAGTCGGCCGAAGGATTGATGGGATCGCCGGGAGAGGTGCGCCTGCCGTTGATCAGCACCAGCGTACGGAAAGCCCCGATGCCGCGCAGATCCGCCGTGGCCGTGCCGGTCAGCGGCGCAACGGATGCGCCGTTGGCACCCAAGGTCAAACCCGAATTAACTTGCGGCAAAGAGTTCAAGAAGTCTTCGGCCCTCGGCGTGCCCTGATGCAGCAGCTCTTCACTGTCGAGAACGACGATGGGGCTGGGACTGGACGCGTTGGCCGACGACAGGCGTGTGCCCGTGACGACGATCTCGACCACCGGCTCCTCGGATTCTTCCGCCGAATAAGCAGCGCGGCTCGCCAGTGCACCGCCAGCGAGTGCCAGGCATGCGGCCAGGTAGCTGCCGAGCAGCGCATTCGCGCCTGCAGCGAAATTCCGCACCGCGTGAAACGGTGCCGGGTTCTTGATTCTTCCCATGATTTCTTCCCCCATAGCACCAGCCGCGAATTTTTTGTATTTTGCTTATGGAGTCGACTATACGTGCGCAACCTGAACGGAGCCTAAATGCCGCGCGAATTTCGACGATTGCGCCGCGGTAGGCTCTGGCATGATCGGGCATACAACCGCGAAGGGGAGCCGCCATCGCATGCTGACTTGGGAACAACGCCGCGCGAAGATTCAAACGGTCGTGCGAGTGTCCAGTGGAAATTTCCTGGAAATGTACGATTTCATGATTTTCGGCTACTTCAGCGCAGCCATAGGCCGTGCCTATTTTCCCGCCACCAGCGAATTCGCATCCTTGATGTTGTCGATGACGACCTTTGCCGTCGGCTTCATGGTTCGGCCCCTGGGTGCGATATTCCTGGGCGCATACATCGACCACATCGGTCGGCGCAAGGGCTTACTCGTGACGCTTGCGCTCATGTCCATAGGCACCCTGACCATTGCCCTGGTTCCCGGATACGAGACCATCGGGTTGTTCGCGCCCATATTGGTGGTGCTCGGTCGCCTCTGCCAGGGTTTTTCGGCGGGCGTCGAATTGGGCGGCGTATCGGTCTACCTTTCCGAGATTGCAACTCCGGGGCATAAAGGCTTTTACGTTTCTTGGCAGTCGGGAAGTCAACAGGTAGCGGTGGCCTTTGCCGGGGTACTTGGCTACGCACTGTCTCATGTACTGTCGCCGCTGGATCTGCAAATCTGGGGGTGGCGTATTCCGCTCATCATCGGTTGCCTCATCATTCCGTTCATCTACATGATTCGTCGCACATTGCAGGAGACCGAGGAATTCTCGGCCCGCAAGCACCACCCCGCGCCATCCGAAATTTACGCCAGCATGCTGATTCACTGGCGCATTGTCATCACCGGCGTAGCGATGGTACTCATGACCACGGTGTCGTTCTACACGATTACCGCCTATACGCCGACCTTCGGCAGAGAAGTACTGAAGCTGTCGCAAAGTGACTCGCTGCTGGTTACGCTGTGCGTGGGCCTTTCGAATCTGTTTTGGTTGCCGGTCATGGGATCATTGTCGGATCGAATCGGCCGCATGCCACTGCTGATAACTTGCTCAAGCCTCGCGATTCTCACGGCTTACCCGGCGATGGCCTGGCTCATCGATGCGCCGAGTTTCAATCGACTGCTCATGGTCGAACTGTGGTTGTCCTTCCTCTACGCGAGTTACAACGGTGCGATGGTCGTGTATCTGACGGAAATCGTACCGGTGGCGGTACGAACGGCCGGATTCTCGCTGGCCTACAGCCTGGCCACCACCGT
>JAYTXS010000247.1:0-9132 GCA_043742845.1 Gammaproteobacteria bacterium | reverse complement strand
TACTACCAGGCCACCGTCGGGCGCGAGGATGCGACAGTGCTTCGGCGAGTGCTGACGCAGGACGCGAAGTAGAGGCTCAGCCCTGCTTACGTAAGCTCTGTTCTACTAATTCACGCAGAAACGTTGTAAACGGCTGAATGTCTTGGCCTGCGCTCGCCGCTTCCAAGGACGCCATGTAGTCGTTTCTGCGATCAATCGGAATGATGGTCCATGAGTAACCACCCGACGCCAACATGGCGTTCATTAAGAATCTAGCAACGCGTCCGTTTCCGTCCATGTATGGGTGGATGTATACGAATATAAAGTGCCCCAGCACGGCACGTACTGCCGGCTCCGGCTCAACGCGCAGTAGTTCAAAAAATGTCGGCATCATTTCTCGAACGGCCTCGGGGCTTGGCGGTACGTGCATCGACCTGCGGATGTAGACCGGACCGTTGCGATATCCTGCGAGATCGGCGCTACCCAAAATTCCAGCGGCGACACTCGGCTGAAAGATCTGGGCATACCAATCACTGGAATCCCGGTCGATCACTTCACCTGGATTTTGCCCCGCAAGAATTTTGGTGATGCTGGCTTTGACGCTTTGAAAGGCTTGCCAATATCCTCGCGCCGCGAGCGCATTCTTGTTCTGACGATCGTTTTCATCGTTATCCGGATTCCAGTTTCCGAACTGAACTCGTTCGATAAGCTGAGCGGATACGCGGTAGCCCTCGATAGAAAGCGAGTTATAGGCGTCGGTTATATAGAGGTCGTCGATGCTCTTAAGGAATGCCGTGGCATCTCGCGTCAGCCCTGGAGACGCAGGAAATGTCCTCAGAATTGGTTCGCGCATCCGTTCCCACATCAGGCGCATCCGATTGATGTAGGGAGAGATTTCGCGCGCCTGAATTTCAAGGTTCGGTCGATCGGCGAAAGGGTGTGTCTCGTTGACGACGAATCCAGCGGTGCGCATTGTCTTCGCAATCTGGTCGGCGACACGCGTCCGGCCGATGGCTCTCAATGCGCCCACCAATCGACCCGCGACGACGCTGTGTCCGCCTTCTAGGAGGCGCGGAAGGACTGCTGAGGCGTCGGTTATCATCGCCAGAGCGGCCTGAAGATCGACCGGCTGCGTCGTAAATTGACCGGGCGCGCATGCGATGAGCGCGGCGGGCAGTGAGAACAGTCGGAGGCCTTCTGTTTCAACCATGTCGCCGGAAGGCGGCAGTTTCAGCCGTACGTCAAAAAGGGACGTGTCGAAAGGCAGGGGAAACGGTTTGTTTCCACCTTGCGGTGAGCGGACCAGAAGCTGCCGAGGGACCGTTCGGTTGCCGGTATGGAGACTGAGGGATTGCTCGGGACTAAGGCACCAGTCAGTACTGAAGCGATGCTCCAGGTAGGCTGCGCAGAATCTCCAGAAGGAGGCATACCATCCCGTGCTCTCGCCGGGTTGCTCGTGCGGGCGGCTTGCAATGTACCAGCCGCGCATCACCGGGCGAATGAAGCCGCCTTTTAGCAGCCTTTCCCGGTGGGTGCGGGTGAGTTCCTCTGCCGGAATCGCGACTTGCCCCGTGTCTTGAATTGCCTTCAGGACGGCCAACGATTGTGCGAGTTTGTTGGATAACTGAGCCATGACGCTTTCTAGGTTTAAGGGTATTACTATATTTAGGTTTTACTGTTATATTGTTTCTAGGTTTTAGAGTCAAATTATTTCCAGGTTACAGTGCCAGCAAGCAACAAGACTTACATGCCGGTACTTGTACAAAATGTTGTACAAATTCAGTTCAGGACACGATTTTGAGCACAGATTCAGCCTATGAAATAAGCAGAAGACGCACTTTTGCCATCATTTCCCACCCCGACGCGGGCAAGACCACACTGACCGAAAAGTTGCTGCTATTCGGCGGCGCCATCCAAATGGCGGGAACCGTCAAGGGCCGCAAGGCGACCCGTCACGCCACCTCCGATTGGATGCGCCTGGAGCAGCAGCGCGGCATTTCCGTGACCTCTTCGGTGATGCAATTTCCTTACGCGGACTGCATCGTCAATCTGCTCGATACACCGGGCCACGAGGACTTCTCCGAGGACACCTACCGCACGCTGACAGCGGTCGATTCGGCGCTGATGGTCATCGACTGCGCTAAGGGCGTGGAAGAACGTACCGTCAAACTCATGGAGGTCACGCGCCTTCGAGCCACGCCCATCATCACGTTCGTGAATAAATTGGACCGCGACGGACGGCCGCCGATCGAACTGCTCGATGAAATCGAGAGCGTGCTCAAGATTCAATGCTCGCCCATTACATGGCCGATCGGCATGGGACGCGATCTTTTGGGCGTTTACCATTTGATCGAGGACAAGATTTACGTCTATGTCCCCGTGGAGAAGGGACGGGTGGGAACCCACGAGACCATCGACGGCATTGCGAGCGATGAGGCGAAGGAGTATCTCGGGGATCGTTACGCAAAATTCTTGGAAGAAGTCGAACTGGTGCGCGGCGCGAGCCCGGAATTCGACCTCGAGCGCTATCGCGCCGGGAAACAGACTCCGGTGTTCTTCGGCTCGGCCGTCAATAATTTCGGTGTGCGCGAACTTTTGACTGCTTTCGTGAGGTACTCCCCCGGTCCCATGCCGCGCCCGACGCTGCAGCGTGCCGTGCAAGCGGGTGAAGCCAAGCTCACGGGATTCGTGTTCAAGATTCAGGCCAACATGGATCCTGGACATCGCGATCGCATTGCCTTCATGCGACTGTGTTCCGGACGCTACGCGCGCGGCATGCGCCTGCACCAGGTGCGACTCGACAAGGATGTGCGCATCGCCGATGCCCTGACGTTCCTGGCCGCCGACCGAAGTCAGGCCGAGGAGGCTTATGCCGGCGACATTATCGGCCTGCACAATCACGGCACGATCAATATCGGCGATACTTTTACCGAGGGTGAGGAGCTCACATTCACCGGAGTGCCGAATTTTGCGCCCGAGCTTTTTCGCCGTGCCGTCCTCAAGGATCCGCTGCGGATGAAGGCGCTGCAAAAGGGCTTGTCGCAACTCTGCGAGGAAGGCGCGACCCAGTTGTTCAAGCCGCTGCGCAACAATGACCTCATTTTGGGTGCCATCGGACAGCTGCAATTCGAGGTAGTCGCGTTTCGGCTGCAGGACGAATACAACGTGCAGTGCGTATTCGAGGCGATCAACGTGGCCATCGCTCGCTGGGTCAGCATCGCTGACCAGAAACGCCTCGCGGAATTTCGCGAGAAGGCCTATGACAACCTTGCCATCGATCATGCGGGGGAACTCGTTTACCTCGCTCCGACGCGCGTCAACATGGGACTGACCGAGGAGCGTTGGCCTGAGATCAAATTTCTCAAGACGCGGGAGAATCTCGCGGCGTGAGCGGCAATGTGCCGCCTGGGCGCCTCGGTGGCGGCTACGCGCTGGTTACTTTTGGGACGGCACGCGGTCGAAACGCGCGCACAGCTGCGTCGAATCGATCGACGCCATCTTTTGAGCTTTCTTTGCCATAGCGAAGGCGCGAATAACGGCTGCAGAGCGCGCAGACGATGGCCTCTAAATCGGGTCGCTGCTCGGCAACTCGCGCCGCGTAGGTCTCGGCGCCCTCGTAGTCGCGCCGAGGTATGCCCACCGCCGCCAATTGGGTGCACAAGCGCGCGTAGGCGCGAACCAAGGGTTGCTGGCGGGCGGGTTTGAGCTCTCGGCGCACCGTCCAGGTGAGCCAGCACATGAGCAGCGTCAGCGCTGCTGCCAGCACCAGCACGAGTTTTTGGCTGTCGGGTTCCGGGATGTGCAGCCGCTGGAGCAGTTGCGTTTGTGAATCCTGATCGAACAGCAAGATGCGTTCGCGCCACAGCTGGCCGAGCGCATCGAGGCGCAGCCGCGCGTCCGCCAGCCACGGGGTGCGGCGCTGCCAGCGGCTCGCCAGCGCTGCATCGGCGCTGAGTGAGTCTGCGGCGCTTTGCTCGACGCGGCTGGGGGCGATCGCCGACGTGGGATCGATGCGCAGCCAGCCGTATCCGTCCATCCACACCTCGACCCAGGCATGGGCGTCGCTTTGGCGCACGATCCAGTAGTCCGCGAATCGATTGAAGGTGCCGCCCTGATAGCCGGTCACGATATGCGCCGGTATTCCGGCCGCGCGCATCAGCACCGCGAATGCCGAGGCGTAGTGGCCACAAAATCCGCGCCTGGTATCAAATAGAAAAGCGTCCACGGAATCACCGGCTAGCCTGGGCGGCGTCAGCGTGTAGTAGAACGGCTGCTGCGTGAACAGGGTGAGCACCGAACGCACGTACTCCATATCGTCGGGGTGCTGGGCACGCAGAGTCTGCGCGAGTTGCAGCGTGCGCGGGTTGCCCCTCGGTGCAGCGGTGTCCCGCTTTCTCGACGTCGTGCTCAACGGGGCCGGATTTTGCACGTGGGTGTAGGACGTCGCCGCGACGTCGATGGGACGGGACAAGGGGTCATGTTGCACCAGCGTGTAATCCCCGGTGAGAGTGCCCCCCGGGAAGTCCCAGCGCGCCGGCCAGTCGAGCGCGAAAATCCAATTGTGCCGGTGCGGTTCCATGCTCACGGTGTAGCGGTAAGCTGGGCCTTGCATGAGCAAATGTGGAGGGGCGCCGCCGGAGTACGAGCGCCGCCAGGTGCGGCCGTCGAAATCGTGCATCACCGGCCCGCGCCAGTATCGTTCCAGCGGCGGCGGCGCGGCAGCTTCAAAGCGCACTCGAAATGCGACTTCATCCGACTGCACCAGCTGATCGATATCTCCTGGGCTCATGCTGTCGCTCAAGCCCGTCGTGGCGCTGCCGCCGTCATCAGGCATATGCCACAGGGGTCCGGCTAGGCGCGGGAACAGCAGCCACAAGGCCAACGCGACCGGCAGGGCCTGCCCTAGGATGCGTCCGGCGTAGCGCAGGCTGCGGCGCCAATCGGGGCCGGCCTGAGTGGTGGTGACCTGCAGCAAGCTGGCCGTCGTCAGCCACAGGATGGCGATGAGGTAGGCGAGCAGCCAAAAGGAATCGCTTTCCAGCAGAGCCGCCACGCTCAGAAAATAAATGCTCAGCGTGACGATGTAGATGTCTCGTGGCGTCTCGGCCTCGAGCAGTTTCAATCCCGCCATCAATGCCAGCAGCGCCGTGCCCGCGGATAGACCGTTGAAGGTGCGAAATTGTGCGAACACCAATGCGACTGCCAGCGCGGCCACACCTAGCCTTAAGGCGCGAGGCGGAGCACCGAGCCCGCGGTGGGCGAGCAGCAACCGTATGCCTGCCGACGCCCCCACGGTGAGCGGCACCCAAGCGGGCAACGATCCGAGGTGTGCAGCGACCACCAGTGCCACGCAGACGCTGAGGCCCAGGAGTTGATCGAAGGCTATGGGTTTGGGTTTCACGGCGAGGTTAAGTCGCGTAAGCAGCCAAAGCCCGCAAGCAGGCGCGACGATGTGCGCCGCCCCTGCCGGCGGCTATCTCCTTGCCGGGAATGCGAACTCCATAGATGCGCTGAGCGGCGTCGCTCTCCAGCACCCACACGCATAACTGCGAGAGACGAGTCTCCGTGTCGAGGCCCTCGAGAGCCGACCACTCCAGCCATTCGGGTTGTGCGGCCAAGCTGCTGTAGCTGCGAACCGCTGCCTCGCCGCCGCGCGCCAGTACTTTCCACGCCATGTGCTTCAGCGGCACGCCAGGCTCGTAAGCGCGCAGCCCCGCGAAATCCTCATCGCCGCGCGCCTCCGACCGGGAGGACGAACCTGTACCGGCGGCCGACGGCAGCCTGCGCGCGCCTTGCGGTGCAGGGGCAACGTAGGCGCAGAGTGACCCCTGTACATAGGTCCAGGCGTGGAACCATCCGAAAGGGTAGCGCGTGCGCAGCTCGAATTGATCGAGGCGGATAACTCCGCGCCGCGGCACCGGTACAGCGACGGCAACCGATTCGCTCGATCGCGCCGGGACGGTGCGAATGCCTGAGGCGTTCATGCAGCGGATCTCGACGTCACAACGCTCGACGCTCGACTCGTTGCGCAACACGAACTCGAACTCCGCGTCGCCGCCCGCAAAGGCATCTACTTCCGTGACAGCGTCCACTTGCAGGCCGAGCAGATTGCGATTGCAATGATGCATGGTGACGAGCGCAACACTCACCATGAGAAAAGCAAAGGCCAATCCCAAGTTGCTGTTGTAGTTCAAGCCCGCAATCAGCATGGCGACGAGAATGAACGCCAACATCAGGCCGACCCGTGTCGGGACAATGTAAATTCGGCGCCGGTTGATTTTGATCGGCAGCGAATCGCGGCCATGCCGACGCGCCGCCCAGGCGCGTATTCTATCGATCGCTGCCTGCCGCACAGTGCTCAAGATCGCCTCGCTCAAAGGATGGGGACGGCCTCGAGCAGACGGGTCACCGCCGCAGGACTGCTGTCCCGTTGCCTCACGCGATGTCCAACCACCGCGGCAAACACCGCTTGTACATGTTCCGGGATGACGGCGTCGCGGCCGGCAATCAATGCCCAGGCGCGCGCCGCACGCAACAGGCCGATCGCCGCGCGCGGCGACAGACCGGTATTCAGTCCCGATGCTTGCCGGGTGTGAGCGACGAGAGCCTGAACGTAATCGAGCAGCGCCGGCGATACGTGAACACCCAGCACGCGCGTCTGCAACGCGCGCAAGCTGTCGGCGGTTGCAATCGTGGACAGCGAGATCACCAAGTCGCGCCGGTCCACACCGTTCAAAAGTTCACGCTCCGCGGCGGCGGCGGGGTAGCCCAAGTGCACGCGCATCAGGAACCGGTCCAACTGCGATTCTGGTAGCGGAAAGGTACCGGCCTGATCCTGCGGATTTTGCGTGGCGATGACGAAGAATGGTTCCGGCAGCGGCATGGTTTGGCCGTCCACAGTGACTTGGTGCTCTTCCATCGCTTCGAGCAGCGCGCTCTGCGCCTTGGGCGATGCGCGATTGATTTCGTCGGCCAGCACCAGCTGCGCAAATATCGGACCGCGTTGGAAGCGGAATTTGCCGGTTTCACGGTCGTAGATCGACACGCCCAGCACGTCGGCGGGCAACAGGTCGCTGGTGAATTGCACGCGCTGGAATGATAGGCCGAGGGTCTTGGCGATGGCGTGCGCGAGAGTGGTTTTCCCCACTCCCGGAATGTCTTCTATCAGCAGATGCCCGCGCGCCAACAAGCAAGCCAGGCAGAGCCGGATCTGCAGGTCCTTACCGAGGATCACCTGACTGATCTGGGCGAGCACCGCATCGATCTCGGACTGCGCCGTGTTCATTGGTTGTTGAGCTTAGTTACTCGTGCAATTTGCGCAGTCAATTGGCCGATTTCCGTACGCAACTCGGATAGGCGCTGCTGGTCCTTGGCCACTACCTGCGGCGGCGCGTTCTTGGCAAATTCGGCGTTGTTCAACTTGCTTTCCATTTTCGACAGGTCCGCGGTCGTTTTACGCTGCCGCTTGGCCAGGCGATCCAACTCGGCGGCGGGGTCTATCAAACCAGCCATGGGCACCAGTATTTCGAGCGTGCCGAGAAGTGCGACCGCGGAGATTGGCGCGGCCTGCACAGGCGCGGCCTGCACAGGCGCGGCCTGCTGTATCCCCAGTACGCGCGGCGGCTCGACCCCGGCGAGACGCGCGAGGTAGTGTAAGTTGCGTGCCAGATAGTCGATATCGCTCTGGTTCGCGTTTTGCAGCAACACCTCTAGCTTGCGGCTGGGCGGGATGTCCAATTCCCCGCGGATCTGACGCACGCCCTCGATGAAACCGATGACCCAGCGCATCTCCGGTTCCGCGCCGGCGTCGGCTGCGATGCTCGCGGCGCTGGGGAAGGCGCACAACATGATGCTCTCGCCCGATACTCCTGCGCAGGTGCGGACACGCTGCCAGATCTCTTCACTGATGTAGGGCGCAAGCGGATGCAGCGCCCGCAACAGTACTTCGAGAGTGCTGATCAGCGTATGGCGCGTGCCGCGCTTGGCCGCGATGCTGGCGGCGTCGGATTGCAGCACCGCCTTCGAAAGCTCCAGGTACCAGTCGCAGAATTCATGCCATGTGAACTCGTACAGGGCGTTGGCGATGACATCGAAGCGATATTCGGCAAAGCCCGATTCCACGCGGGCCAGCATCGCTGAGAGCCGCGAGCGAATCCAACGGTCGGCGAGGCTGAACTCGGCACCCTGCGGGCTCGAATCGTGATTCTCGACGTTCATCAGCACGTAGCGCGCCGCGTTCCAGAGCTTGTTGCAGAAGTTGCGATACTCTTCGACGCGGGTCATATCGAAGCGCAGATCACGGCTTTGGGTGGCAAGGCGCGCAATGCACAGGCGCAAGGCATCCGTGCCGTAAGCGGCTATCCCGTCGGGGAATTGCTTGCGGGTGGCCTTCTCGATGGCGGATTTCATCTGCGGCTGCATCAGGCCGCTGGTGCGCTTGGCAAGCAGGTCCGGCAGCGAAATCCCATCGACGATGTCGAGCGGATCGATGACGTTGCCTTTTGACTTGGACATTTTCTGACCGTCGTGGTCGCGAATCAGGCCATGAACGTAAACTTCGCGAAACGGCACCTGGCCTGTGAATTTCAGGCCCATCATGATCATGCGCGCGACCCAGAAGAAAATAATGTCGAAGCCGGTCACCAACACCGACGTGGGGTAGTAGGTCTTAAGAGCGTGGGTTTGTTCCGGCCAGCCCTGCGTGGAAAACGGCCACAATGCACTGGAGAACCAAGTGTCGAGCACGTCCTCGTCCTGGCGCAGCGGCACGCCGGGTTCGATGCCGTGCGCGGCGCGGGCCTCGGCCTCGCTGTGCGCGACATACCAACGCCCGTCCGGGTCGTACCACGCCGGTATGCGATGCCCCCACCATAACTGCCGGCTGATGCACCAATCCTTGATTTTGCGCATCCATTCGAAATAGACGGCGGACCAATTGTCGGGCACGAAACGAATCTCGCCCGCCTCGACGGCGCGGATGGCGGTTTGCGCCAGCGGCTTGATGTCGACGAACCATTGATCGGTGAGCAAGGGTTCAAGGACAGCGTTGCTGCGGTCGCCGCGCGGCACCTTGAGCTTGTGCGGCTCGACGTGCCCCAGCAGCCCTAGCGCCTCCAGGTGCGCGAGAATGCGGGTTCGCGCCACGCCGCGATC
>JAYTXS010000246.1:0-21809 GCA_043742845.1 Gammaproteobacteria bacterium | reverse complement strand
CCCCTTCACACGCCGGCCGCAATGCGGCGCGCTTGCTGCCGCAAAATATTGCCGAACCCGTGCGTATCAAAAAAGAAATCGAGCCCCGCGCTGTCCGGCCGCCGCGGCTTCAAATCATCCAGCGTCGCCTCGAGCGGCATGTCGCAGACGATGCCGGTCAAGCGCCGCGCCAGATAGGCGGCCTCCTTGTGCTCGAGCAATCTGGCGGCGATGGCGGCGGCGCCCCGCAGCTTCATCAGGGGAATGCGGTCGAGGTTGGCGTACAACTCATCGAGCGATCCGAATACCGCGAACAGCACGGCGGCGGTCTTCTTGCCGACCCCGGGCACGCCGGGGATATTGTCCACACTATCGCCGGTCAGCGCCAAAAAATCCGCGATCAGCTCGGGCGTGGCGCCGAATCGCGGCCCTATGTCGTGGTAGTGATAGCGAGTATTGCCGCTGTAATCCCAAAACACATCGCCGTCGCGGATGAGTTGCGATAAATCCTTGTCGCGGGTTACCAGCACGTTGCGCAAGCCCGCGGCTCGCGAACGCGCAGCCAGGGTGCCGATGATATCGTCGGCTTCGTATCTTGCGCTCGCGAATTCGGCCAAGCCCATATGTCGGCAAAACTCTCGGCACAGCGCAAATTGCCGCTCTAAATCTGCGGGCGGCGAGTCACGATTGGCCTTGTACGCCGGATAAATGCCATTACGGTACGAGGTCTCGCTGCGCAGGCTGAGATCAAAGGCTACGCCGATGCGCTCCGGGCGCACTTGTTCCAGCAGGTCCGACAAGAAGCGCGCGAAGCCGTACAAGGCGTGCGTTGCGTTGCCGTCCGCGTCGACCATGTCGGGTGGCATGGAATGGTAGGCACGAAAAATAAAATAACTGGCGTCGATGTAGTACACGACGCCGGACCGCGTTTGCGGCTGCATGGCGCCGGAGCTCACATGGGCCAGCGTTGCATGCGCTCGTGCAGCGGACTGGAACGCGGGAAGTGCGCGATCAAATATTCCATTTGATCGGCCAGCACGCGGCGGCCTTTCAAGAATATGTATTCGGCGTAGGTCGGCGTGAACGGCACCGCCAACAGTTGCATGCCTGCCTGCTCGGGAGTTCGCGACGCCTTGGCGTTGTTGCAGCGGCGGCACGCCGACACCACATTGCTCCAAGTGTCCTGCCCGCCGCGGCTGAAGGGCGTCACATGATCGCGCGACAGCAACCCATAAGCGAAACGCGCGCCGCAGTACAGGCACAAATAGGCGTCGCGGCGGAACAGCGTCTGATTGTTGAGCGGCGGCGTATATGAAGCGCCGCGCAAGTTCCCCGGATTGCCGGACGTGCCCCGCGTCGCGATGATGGAATTTACATCAACGACGGTTCGCAGGCCGGTGCGCGCGCAGGTGCCTCCATATAAGCGATACAGCAGCGTTCCGCACGTGTACGCCACCTGTTCGGTGTGATACAGGCGCGCGGCCTCGCGGTAATCCACCCACTCCAACGGCATCCCGGATACGTCCGTGCGCAGGATCTGCTGGGACAAAGGATGGCCGTGGGCCACGACCGCAAGGTCGTCCTGCCAGTCCAATAAGTTGAGCTTAAGGTAGTGCATCGGCTTCACAACCTACCAAAGATAGTCGAGTCTTATGCCATAATTCAGTGTTGGGCGTAATTCTAGGGTTTTGGGGAGAGATTTGCATGGCTGTCGTCGTCGGTGTCCTCACGGAAACCGCCTCCAAAGAAACTCGCGTCGCCGTCGTTCCGGAAATCGCTGTCAAGCTGAAGGCGGCCGGAGTTCGCGTATTGATGGAACGCGGCGCAGGCACTGCAGCGCATTTTCCTGACGCTTTGTATGGCGATGTCCAGTTCAGCGATGCGGCCACTATTCTTGCCACGGCCGACGTTCTGCTGAAAGTGCAGCCGCCGAGCGTTGCCGAAGTGCATGCCCTCAAGCAAGGGGCGGTGGTCATCGGTTTCATGCAGGCCTACGCGCGGCCAGACCTGGTCCGGGCCCTCAAGGAGCACGGTGTCACGAGTTTCGCCATGGAACTGGTGCCGCGCATTTCGCGGGCGCAATCCATGGATGCACTCTCGTCGCAGGCGTCGGTCGCCGGCTACAAGGCCGTGCTGATGGCGGCCAATACCCTGGAGCGATTTCTGCCCATGCTGACCACGGCCGCGGGAACCATCCGTCCGGCCTCCGTGCTGGTCATCGGCGCGGGCGTCGCGGGACTGCAGGCCATCGCCACCGCCAGGCGCTTGGGCGCTGTTGTTGAAGCGTATGACGTGCGTAGCGCGACCAAGGATCAGGTGAAGTCGCTGG
The DNA here is from genome assembly GCA_043742845.1 of Gammaproteobacteria bacterium. GTDB lineage: Bacteria > Pseudomonadota > Gammaproteobacteria > Steroidobacterales > Steroidobacteraceae > Bog-1198. Next base: position 19,501 of record JAYTXS010000246.1, on the reverse strand, counting down.
GTGCGAAATTCATCGAGACCGGCGTCTCCGCGGAAGGCGCCGGCGGCTACGCCCGCGAACTGACCCCCGAAGAGAAGTCCAAACAGCAAGAAGTGCTTGACGCCCGCATCGCCGCCAGCGATGCGGTGATCAGCACGGCCTCGGTCCCAGGGCGTGCGGCGCCGCGAATCATCAGCCAGGCCGCGGTCGAGCGCATGAAGGCCGGCTCGGTAATCATCGATATTGCGGCCGAGCAGGGCGGCAACTGCGAATTGACGCGCGCGGGTGAAACCGTCTTGCACGGCGGCGTAAAGATCGTCGGACCGTTGAATCTGCCTGCTTCACTGCCGTATCACGCCAGCGAGATGTATTCGCGCAATTTATTCAACTTGTTGAAACCGGCGCTGGCGCAAGGTGCACTGGCCATCGACTGGAACGACGAGGTGTTTATCGGCGCAGTACTCACCCATGACGGCCAGATCAAGCACGAAGCGACGCGTAAATCGGTAGAGGGACAATAAAATGATAGATGGCGTCATTGCGCTCTATATATTCATGCTGGCCGCGTTCACCGGATACGAAGTCATTTCCCGCGTGCCGGTCATCCTGCACACACCCCTCATGTCCGGATCGAATTTCGTACACGGCATCGTGCTGGTTGGCGCCATGGTCGCTTTGGCCGCGGCGGATAGCACGCTGCTGCGGATCATCGGCGTGATCGGCGTGGTGCTGGCCGCCGGTAATGCGGTCGGCGGCTACGTGGTGACTGAACGGATGCTGAAGATGTTCGTCATGGCCGGCAGAAAGAAGGGACCTTGAGGATGTTCTCCGCATCGACTATTGAAACCTTGACCCAACTGTCCTATCTCGTGGCCGCGGCGCTGTTCATTCTCGGCCTGAAGCGCATGAGTTCGCCGGTGACCGCCGTGAGTGGCGTGCGCTGGGCCGGCGCCGGCATGGTGCTGGCCACGGTGGTGACGCTGGCATTCATGGATGCATCGCCACTGAATTTGGCGCTGGTGATCGGCGCTATTGCCGTCGGCGGCACCATCGCCTGGGTCAGCGGCAAGCGCGTTGCCATGACCGATATGCCGCAAATGATTGCGCTGTACAACGGCATGGGCGGCGGCGCTGCGGCGGCGATCGCGGCCGTGCAACTGTACCGCGGCACCGAGCACAGCATTACGCACCTGACCATCGCCCTCATCGGCGGCTTCATCGGCTCGGTGTCGTTCAGCGGCAGCTTGATCGCCTTCGCGAAGCTGCAGGGCTTGATCACTAAGTCAGTGCGCTTCGGCGGCCAGAAGTTCGTCAATTTAGCGATTTTGCTGGTGACCGCTGGCTTTGGCTTCATGGTGGTCTCCGGTATGGACGGCGGACTGCCCGCGGTGTCGTTGTTTTTCGCGTTCGCTTTGCTGCTGGGCATCGCCATGACGCTGCCCATCGGCGGCGCCGACATGCCGGTGGTGATTTCGCTGTACAACGCGTTGACCGGTCTCGCGGTGGGTTTCGAGGGCTTCGTCCTCGACAACGCCGCCATGATCATTGCCGGCACCGTGGTCGGTGCAGCCGGTACCTTGCTGACTCAGCTCATGGCCAAGGCCATGAACCGCTCACTCAGCAATGTGCTGTTCTCGAACTTCGGCGAAACTTCGGCCGCAGGAAGCGGCGGCGTCACCGGCTCGCAGAAGGCCATCGAGGCTTCCGATGCCGGGGTCATGATGGCCTATTCGCAAAAGATCATCATTGTGCCGGGGTATGGCCTGGCCGTAGCTCAAGCTCAGCACAAGGTTTGGGAACTCGCGCAGTTGCTGATCGATCATGGCGTCAAGGTGCGCTTTGCCATTCATCCGGTCGCCGGCCGCATGCCGGGCCATATGAACGTGCTGCTGGCGGAAGCCGGCGTGCCCTACGACTTGATCTCCGACTTGGACGAAATCAATGCCGAGTTCGAAACCGCCGATGTGGCACTCATCATCGGCGCCAACGACGTCGTCAATCCGGACGCGCGGGCGAACAAGGGCAGCCCCATCTATGGCATGCCCATCTTGAACGCGGACAAGGCCAAGAATGTCATCGTCATCAAGCGCGGGCAGGGCCAGGGGTTTTCCGGCATCGACAACGCGCTATTCGTGCTCGATCAAACACGCATGCTGTACGGCGACGCGCAGGCCGCCGTGAGCCAGTTGATCCAAGCGGTCAAGGCCGCAGGGTAATCTCGAAACGATCGCGAGTTTGCCATTGCTTGGGAGCGAGTTCGTTATAGTCGCCGAGCCGAATCATTTCACCGCGCACTCGATTGCCGCGCAACTCGAGACGTACGTAATGATAATTCGGAAAATCGGCGGACCGATACAGATCAAGGCGTGTGCGATCCACTTCGTAGGGCGTGGCGCCGCCGCCGCCCGACACCAGGTATGTCACACCGTCAGCGGCGAACCGTTCGTAGTTATGGATATGGCCCGCACTCACAATAAATTTCGCGACCGACCGGGGCGCGACGGTCTTGAGATACTCGGCCAGCGAGACTTCGTTCGGTCGGGGGTTGTGATCGGTGAGCTTGACGGTTTGCACATCCGCCACCGGCGGGTGGTGCATGACAATCAACACCAGGCGAACCGCGGGAGCCAAGCCCGCCACTTGATTCTCCAGCCAGATTCGCTGCTCGCTCCCCGGCAACAGCGAAGAGTCGCTGTCGAGGTCGACGCCCAGCACCTTGCCGCCGAGGGCGACGGAGTACCAACGCCGGCCGCGCAACTCGGGAAATGTCTCCCACCAGTGCTCGAGACATTCACCCGGCTCGCAGGCGGAGAATTCGTGGTTGCCGAGCGCCGGGAAAACACGCAGGCGCCGCTCCTTCCACGCACGCGTCTCGCCAATAAATACCGCGTAGTCAGCCGCAATTCCATGCCAGGGAATGTCGCCATTGATGAAAATTGCCGCCGGATTCTCAGCCGCGATCTTCTCGACCAGTGCGCGGCGCGCGCCCGGGTTACTGGCGTGCATTTGCGAACTATCCGTGAAGCGCATGTCGCCGTAAGCCACCAGTACCAGCGGGTGAGGCAACTCTGCCGCCGCTACGTTGAAGGTCGCCACCACAGGCGGCTCGGCCCGCAACGGCGCAGCGACGATGCTCGACAGAAGTAAAAGACTGACCACGATAGCTCGCATTAGCCGATGCTACTCACAGGAGACCTTCACCGCCATGAGATTCCTCTTCCTTTCTGCTTTATGCGCTTTGAGCGCCGTCGGCGCCTCTGGAGCGGCGACCGACCAAGACGCGCGCTGGCAGCAGCACGCACAGAATGTCCGCATCGTTCGTGACAACTGGGGCATAGCGCATATCTATGGCAAATCGGATGCCGATACGGTATTTGGCGCTATCTACGCACAGGCCGAGGATGACTTTAAACGCGTCGAGCGCAACTATCTCATTGGTCTGGGGGAGTTGGCGCGGGCTGAAGGCGAGAGCGCGATCTACAAGGATCTGCGCGCGCGACTGTTCGTCGATCCCGCGCAACTGCAGCGACAATACGCGCGCAGTCCGGCGTGGCTCAAGGCGCTCATGTCGGGCTGGTCCGACGGCCTGAATTATTTCTTGTCGAAGCACCCGGCGGTCATCCCGAAGGTCATCCGGCATTTCGAGCCGTGGATGGCGTTGTCGTTCACCGAAGGCAGCATTGGCGGCGACATCGAAAGCATCGATCTCGGCAAGCTGCGGGAGTTCTATGCAGATCAGCCGTCGGAGGTCGCGCCGGTGGCAGATGCCGGGCGCTCAAAACGGTTCCCCGGCGGTTCCAATGGCTTTGCTATTGCACCCAGCCGCAGCGCCACGGGGCACGCCCTGCTGTGGATCAATCCGCACACTTCGTATTATTTTCGCTCAGAACTGCAAATGGTCAGCGAGCAGGGATTGAACGTTTATGGCGCGGTGACGTGGGGCCAGTTCTTCGTCTACCAAGGGTTCAACTCACACAATGGCTGGATGCACACCTCGTACGGCGGCGACGCCATCGACGAATACGCCGAGACCATCGTCAAGAAGCCGGACGGTGTGTACTACAAATACGGCTCAGGCTTGCGAAAGTTGCAGGTAAGCCACGTATCCATCGCATTCAAGCAGGGAGCGGGTATTGGCCATCGGGAATTCACGGTGTACCACAGCCATCACGGACCTATCATTCGCGCCGATAGCGACGCCCGGCGTAGCGACGCCCGGCGTAACGACTCCCGGCGTAACGACTCCCGTTGGATAGCCATCAAGCTGTTGCAGGACCCCGTGCCGGCGCTGGAGCAATCCTATCTGCGCACCAAGACTACGGACTATGCCTCCTTCCGCAGGACCCAGGAGATGCTCACTGACACCTCCAACAACACGGTATACGCGGATGCCGACGGGACCATTGCCTACTTTCACGGGAATTTTATTCCCAAGCGCGACACTCAATTCGATTTCACTCATCCCGTCGATGGCAGCGACCCGCGGACGGAATGGCAAGGGCCTCATGCCATCGAGGACACTATTACGCTGCTCAATCCGCGCAATGGTTGGATAATGAACACCAACAACTGGCCTTTCACCGCGGCCGGTGATGCGAGCCCGAAGCGCGAGAACTATCCGGCCTACATGTGGATCAAGGGCGAGAATCCCCGCGGTATCCACGCCGTCGAGGTGCTGAAAAATATTCACAATGTCACCTTGGACAGCCTGATCAGCGCCGGCTACGACGGACATCTCACCGCATTCGACGTGCTGCTGCCGCCCTTGTTCAAAGACTATGACCAACTGGCGGCGGATGATCCGCGACATGCCGCCCTCAAAGAGCCCATCGAGACCTTACGTGGCTGGGACCGGCGCACTGTGGCGGACTCGGTCGCAACGGCGCTCGCGATCTTTTGGGGCCAGGAGCTGCTCGAGCATAAAGGACCCGAAGCACGCGACGCCGACGAACCGGTATACGATTATCTGGTTGGGCACTTGAGCGCCCCCGAGCGCATCGAAGGTTTGACCGCTGCCGTCGCAAAATTGCAGCGCGACTTCGGCCGATGGCAGACGCCGTGGGGTGAAATCAACCGCTACCAGCGTTTAACCGATGACATCCTGCAGCCGGTCGATGACACCAAGCCCAGCCTTCCGGTGGGCTTTGCCTCCTCCAATTGGGGAGCTCTGGCGTCCTTCGACACCTCGTATCCGCGCACGACCAAGAGGATCTATGGCTCGGTCGGCAATAGCTTCGTTGCGGCAGTGGAATTTGGGCCCACCGTCCGCGCCAAGGCCATTATGAGCGGCGGCGAAAGCGGCGACCCCAACTCATCGCACTTCTCCGACCAGGCGCAAATGTTCACGCGAGGGATATTTCGCGATGTGTTGTACAGCCGCGAGGATGTCGCGTCGCATACCGAACGCAGCTACCACCCTTGACCGCCCTTCGATCGGGGTGCCGCGACGGCGTTAGTGCGGATTGCGCCGTGGCGGCGGCGCCTGTTGGATGACGCTACGCCGTTGCTGTGGACTCATCTGACGCCATTGTCTGCGCAATTCCATGCGCCTCTCGGGAGGCATTTGCCGAAACCGGTTGAATGACTCGCGCACCAGTCGCTGCTGTTCGGGCGGCATGTTCTTGAACTGCTGCCAACGCTGGCGAAGTTGCTGGCGCTGGTCGGGCGGCATCGCGCGCCACTGAGTAAACCGCTGCTGGGCGCCGCTGCGCTGTTGCGGTGTCATCGACAGCCAGCGCTGGCTGCCTCTGGCAAGAGCCTGCTGGCGCTCCGGCGTCAAGCCATCCCACTTGCCTTGATAACTTTGCAGCAGCTGCTGCTGCGGCGGCGACATCGAGGACCAAGCCTTCTGCACCGACGGCCCAGGCGCGGCTTGCGCCGCGGGAGCGAGCGATTCCGGCGGCGCGGCGGGTGTCTGCGCGACCGCGCTCGCCGCCGCGAGCAGCAGAGTTGCACAGATGAATGTCGCCCTGATCATTGCTTTGCATCCTGCGGTGGCGGCGCGGGGGGGTTGTCCCCTCGGGGCGGCACCTTCTTCAAGAATTCCCACCAAGCTTCATCACCCACATCATCCGTGCCCAAGAACTCAATGAGATCATCGTCGGGCGCAGCCTGCGGCGGCGGCGCACGCTGCGTCGCGGGCGCTGCTGGCGGCGGCTGATCGGCAATCGCCGCCGCGCACAACATCATCCCGAACAACAAGCAACACCTTTCCCACAACAGCCGCCGTTCGATGCGAGGCCGCTGGCCCTTAGGCCGCCGGCCCCGAATTCGCCGACTTATCCGCCCAATCATAAAAATCGATATCGTCTTGCAACATGTCCATGGCATCCCCTCCACCCTCTTCAGAGGAGGCGACAATCTCCAAATCTTCCAGACTCGAACCATCCGCTACTGTAACGGCGTGCTGACCCAATGGCGATCCCAGCCACAGGAAGGCTCCCAACACCGCGGCGGCGGTCACGCCGGCCGCAGGAGTCAGCACACCGAAGCGGGAAAACCAGGATCGACGCCCCACACCGGCCGCCTCGACCGCGGCAACGCGCGCCTGCGTCAGACGCGAACGCAATGCGAAATCCAGTCCCTCGACGCTGTCGTGAAACAGCGCGCGGCTGCGCTCCTCGAAGGAATCTTGAGTTTGCTGCCGATCCTGCTCGTTCATTACCAAACCTCACCGAGTTGTTCGCGCAAGGTGTGCACTGCACGCGAATAATGCGTCTTGACGCTGCCTTGCGAACAGCCCATGGCGCTCGCCGTTTCTGCCACGTCCAGTCCCTCGAAATTTCTTAGCATGAACGCTTCCCTTTGCCGCGTCGGCAACGCACGCAAGCCAAGCTCGAGTTGCTGCATGGCCTGCCCCTGCATCAACACCTCGGGGATGCTGGGACCCGCGGCGGCAACATTCTCGAGCGGATCCTGAGCCTCGTTGTCGGGGTCCTCTTTGGCACCCGGCAACCAGGTCATGAAGCGCTTGCGTACCGACCGGCGCCGCTGCAGATCGCGAATGCCGTTTTCCAGAATTCGATAAAATAGAGGTCGCCATTCGGCACTCGGCCGCGAGGCGTAGTTGCGCGCCAGCTTGAGCATGGCGTCTTGAACCACGTCCAATGCATCGTCGGGATCGCGCAGCGCGATCTGTGCCATGCGAAAGGCACGGCGCTCGATCTCCGCCAAGAATTTCTCAAGCTCTCGGGTGTACTCCAGAACCGATTCCTTAAGGGCTGGAGCGGGACCATCCCAGACCATCCAAGCTTGGTTCAGCGTATCAAAGCAAGCCATGCGCGTCCTCTTAACGTCGACGGACCATCACCAATCCAGGTATAAACGGCCATCCACGGGTGCGGTTGACGTCCGGGTTTGCGCAAGATCAGCAACTTACGCACACCAGACGTGACGTCCGTTGCAATAATTTCATCAAGTCCTCAACGCAAGATCTAGAGACGCTTGTAACTTATTGAGCAATAAAGACTTAAGTCGATTTAGAGCAGTTTTTCACCAATTTGAAGGCGACCCGAAACGGAACGGGCACTTAGGGCGGATGATCCCGGCTTCTCAACAGACTTATCCACAGTTTTTGTGGACAAAAAAGGACGCATGATTCTGCAGATCGCATTGGATACCCCATTGCGGCGCGTGTTCGATTATCGGCCGCCCGCAGGGTTCGCAGGCAGCGCGGCTAACTTCGCGCCCCCGCTGGGGGTGCGGGTGCGAGTCCCATTTGGTCGCCGCCAGTTGATCGGCATCCTGGTAGGCATCATCGGCGAGTCGGCGATCGATTCCGAGAAGCTGAAATCGGCGCTCGATATTTTGGACCAACAACCCATCGTCGATCCGGTCACCTTCGGCTTGCTGCGCTGGGCGGCCGAGTACTACCACCATCCCTTGGGCGAAGTGTTCGCCGCCGCGTTGCCGGTTAGCCTGCGCGAGGGTCAAGCGACGCAGCACAGCACCGAATGGTGGTCCGTAAGCGACGCCGGACGCCAGGAACTGTCGGCGCCCAGCGATCGGCGCGCACCGCAGCAGCGCGCCCTGCTGGCGTGGCTGGCACAACGCGGCAGCGCCTCCCCCGACGAACTCGACGAAACCTTCAAGCCGGCGCTTTTGCGGGCGCTCGCGGCTCGGGGCTGGGTGTCGTCGTATACGCACACAGCGGGCGCCGCGTCCGGCGTTTCACCTCACGCCGTACCTGATTCGGTTGCGATGCAGCCGCTGCTAAGCGAGGTGGGGTTAACAGAGCATCAGGCGCAGAGTGTGGCCGCCATACTCGAGGCTCGGCCTGGCTTTGCCGCGCACCTACTGTATGGCGTAACCGGCAGCGGCAAGACTGAGGTGTACCTGCGGGTGATCGCGACCGCCATCGCCGAGGGTGGTCAAGCGTTGGTGCTGGTGCCTGAAATTGCCTTGACGCCGCAGCTGGTCGATCGCTTCCGCCGGCGCTTCAGCACGGGAGTGGTCGCTGTGCATTCCGGGCTCACCGGGATCGAACGCCGCGACGCATGGCGCGCGGCACACAACGGCGAGGCGCGAATCGTCATCGGCACCCGCTCTGCCGTGTTCACTTCCCTGCCGAAACTCGCGCTCATCGTCGTCGATGAGGAACACGATGCCTCTTATAAACAGCACGAGGGTTTTCGCTATTCAGCGCGCGATCTCGCCGTGGTCCGGGCGCAGCGCGCTGGCGTGCCCATCGTGCTCGGCTCGGCGACGCCATCGCTTGAAACCCTGGAGAATGCCGCGACCGGGCGCTATTCGAAACTGCGGCTGCCGCATAGGCCCGGCGCCGCGCAGGCGCCAACAATGGCGCTGGTGGACCTGCGCAAGCATGGCGCAGATCAAGGGCTGTCGACTCCTGCGATGCAGTCGATGGCCCGGCACTTGAAGGCGGGCGGTCAAGTCATCGTGTTCTTGAACCGGCGCGGCTATGCGCCGAGTTTGTTTTGCAACGCCTGCGGCTGGGTCGCACCTTGCGAACACTGCGATGCGCGCATGACCCTGCATCGCCGCGCGCAACAGCTGCGCTGCCACCACTGTGGCGCGCACGGCGAGGTGCCTGTCATCTGCGGCAAGTGCGGCCAGGCGCTCAATCCCGTCGGTCAGGGCACCGAACGGGTCGAAGAGACTCTGGCTAGATTGTTCCCGGAGGCGCCGCTGGCACGACTGGATCGAGACACGGCCTCCGCACGGGGCGCGGTGCAAAGCGTGCTCGAGCGCGTGCATAGCGGCGAGGCGCGCATTCTGGTGGGCACCCAAATGCTCACCAAGGGTCATCACTTCCCGGAAGTCACTCTGGTGGTGATCTTGGATGCCGATCAGGGCTTGTTCGCCAGCGATTTTCGCGCTACCGAGCGTCTGGCGCAGACCATCACGCAGGTGGCAGGACGCGCCGGACGTGAGCTGCGCCGGGGAGAGGTGTTGATTCAAACCGAGTTCCCGGAGCATCCGTTGCTGAATCGGCTGCTCACGGAAGGCTATGAGGGCTTCGCGGTGAGTGCCTTGGAAGAGCGCCGCGAGGCAGGTTGGCCGCCTTACTCGCGGCTTGCCATGCTGCGGGCGGAAGCCAAGGATAGCGTCGCACTGGACGCGTTTTTGCGCGCAGCCGCGGAATTGAGCGAGTCGCTCAGTGTGTCTGCCATCAAGGTGCTCGGACCGGCAAGCGCCTTGATCGCACGGCGTGCAGATCACTTTCGGGCGCACCTATTGATCGAAACCGTCGCACGCTCGGGCTTGCAGCGCTTCCTCAGGGAATGGCTACCGCAGGTGGAGCGGCTGCCAGGGCCCGCCGGCCTGCGCTGGTCTATCGATGTGGATCCGCTTGAAGTCGATTGAGACATAGATTCAGAAGATTGCGGACGCGAGCAGCGGTAAACTGCCGACCCTTTCTACTCTTGACCTCTGGAAAATCGCCTTGAAGACCGTGATTGAGAAATTGCTCACCCAGGCGCTCGTGGCGCTGCCCGAAGAAGCGTTGCCGGCGCATGCGCGCGATGTGGCCGTGGAGGTCGAGAACACACGCGACGCGCTGCACGGCGATTTTGCGAGCAATCTCGCCATGAAGCTCGCCAAGGCGACGCGCCAGAATCCTCGCAAGCTGGCGGACGCTCTCGTGCGCCTACTGCCGCACAGCCCTGCAGTGGCCAAAGTAGAGATTGCAGGCGCCGGCTTCATCAATTTCTTTCTTGCGAAGGACGCCTACCACGCGGAAATCGCCGGTGTACTGAAAGAGAACGAGCGCTATGGTCACTCGCTCGAGGGTAGCGGCCGCTCGGTTCAAGTGGAATTCGTGTCGGCGAATCCCACGGGTCCGCTGCACGTCGGACACGGCCGGCATGCCGCCTTCGGCGCCAGCGTCGCCAATCTGCTCGAGGCCGTGGGCTTTAGGGTCGAGCGCGAGTACTACATCAACGATGCGGGCCGCCAGATGGAAATTTTGGCGGTCAGCACCTGGCTGAGGTATCTGGAGCATTGCGGCGAGACATTCACTTTTCCCGCCAACGGCTACCGCGGCGACTATATTGCGCAAATCGGCGCACAACTATTCGCCACGGAAGGCGCGGCGCGACGGCATGGCAGCGCGGCGGTTTTCAAGGATCTGCCGCCGGATGAGCCGGCCGGCGGCGATAAAGACGTCTACATCGATGCACTGATCGTGCGCACCAGGCTACTCATCGGCGACGCTGCATTTCGTCGCGTGCTGGCGTTAGCACTCGACGGCATCTTGAGCGACATTCGCGAAGACCTGCGGGAATTCGGCGTGACCTTCGATTGCTGGTTCTCGGAGCGCTCCTTGAGCGATTCAGGCTCGGTGGATCGGGCGATCGAGGCTCTGAAGAATGCCGGGCATGCCTACCTCAAGGATGGCGCCTGGTGGTTCAAGAGCACCGAGTACGGCGATGAGAAGGACCGTGTCATGGTGCGCGAGAACGGCGTCAAAACATACTTTGCGTCGGATATCGCCTACGTCTTCAACAAGCTGCAACGCGGCTTCGATCACCTGCTGTACATTTGGGGCGCAGATCATCACGGCTACATCACCCGGCTGCGTGCCGGCCTGATAGCGCTTGGCGGACCCAAGGATTCCTTCGAGGTACGCCTGGTGCAATTCGTGTCGCTGTTCCGTGGCGGCGAGAAGGCCCAGATGTCAACCCGATCGGGGGAATTCGTGACGCTGCGCGACCTGCGCAGGGAGGTGGGTAACGATGCGGCCCGCTTGTTCTACGTCATGCGAAGCAACGATCAGCATCTGGACTTCGATTTGGAACTCGCCACCGCGCGCTCCAACGACAATCCGGTGTACTACATTCAATACGCGCATGCGCGCGTGGCCAGCGTGATGCGGCAATTGCAGGAGCGCGGCCTTGCCCACGACCAAGCCCACGGCCAAGATTCTCTTGTCCAGCTCACCGAGCCTCAGGAAATCCAGCTGATCAAGCGCGTCAGCGCCTTTCCGGAAATCGTACGACAGTGCGCGGCACAGCGCGCGCCGCACACTCTGGTGCACTACCTGCGGGATTTGGCGAACGACTTTCACACCAATTACAGCGCGCATCAGTTCATCGTGGACGATGCGGGCTTACGCGACGCGCGGCTGAACCTCGCGCGGGCGACGCAAATTGTCATTCGCAACGGCCTGTCGCTGCTCGGTGTATCCGCGCCCGACACGATGTAGCGCGGGCTTTTAGATCATGGCCAAGATCGCAGCACGCGATTACAAGACCAGGCGCCGCAAGCCCACCGGATTCTCCGGTTGGATGGGAATTCTGTGCGGACTGGCGGTGGGACTGGCGATTGCCGGCGTCATCTATGTCAAGGACCATCGGCCGGACATGCAGACCGCCAAAACCGGCAAGGTGGAAAAAAAGCACGCGAGGGGCAACGAGCCTCCCGATGCGGATGCGGGAGATTCAAGCGCGGAAGAACCGGCGAAGTCATACGCCTTCTACGACATGCTGCCGAAATTCGAAGTGGTGGTGCCGGAAAAGGATAAGGACGTAAGGCCGGATACCAAATCAATTCCCGAGACCCGCCGCGGCACCTATGTGCTGCAGGCCGGCTCGTACAAGAACTTCGCCGACGCCGACCGCGTGCGTGCCAAGCTGGCGCTGCAGGGGGTCGAGTCCAAAGTCCAGAAAGTTTCCGTGGACACCGATACCTGGCACCGCATTCGCATCGGCCCGATCTCGAAGCTGGACGAACTCAACCGCCTGCGGCAGATCCTGCGCAAGGCCGATGTCGATGTGCTGGTTATTCGGGTGGGTGACTGAGGTCGCCCGCTGCTTGTAATTATCATGGGTTCCATAGCAGCGGCGCTCCAAGTTGCCCTGCCCCCGACGTCTTGCACAGGGCCTCGACAAGCACGCCGCGAGATCGACTCTAATCCTCACCCAATTGACGAAAATCCACCCCTAATGCCCGCAACTTGCGATACAAGTGCGTACGCTCCATCCCCACCCTTTTCGCCAGCTGCCCCACCTTACCGTTGCACAGGAGCAGTTGCTGCTGAAGGTAGGCGCGCTCGAACTGCTCCCGAGCCTCTCGCAGCGGTAGGGCCAGCAGATCCTGCTTCACCAGCGGCTCATCCACCGCCAGCTTCACCGCCAGCTCACGCTCGATTTCTTCGAGCCGGATCTCCTCGCCCACCCCCAGAATCAGCACCCGTTGTACCAGGTTCTTGAGTTCGCCGATGTTGCCGGGCCACGGATAATTCCGCAGGCGATTTTGCGCGGCGACACTGAATCGGCGCAGCGGCAGATGCTGATCATCGACCAGACGATCGACGTAGTAGCGCAATAAATCCGGCACGTCCTCCGAATAGTCACGCAGCGGCGGCACGCGCAAGGTGATCACATTTAAGTGCGCCACGAGATCGCGGCGGAACGGCTCCGGTGAGGCGTGCAAGTCGAAAGCGTCCTGGCCAGAACTGATCCAGCGAACATCGAGCGGCAAACGCTGCCGACCGCCCAAGCGCGTGTAGCCGTTCTGCTCAATGGCGCCCGCCAGCGCACGCTGCGCCTCGCTGTTTAAATCCTCCAGCCCATTGATGTACAGCGAACCGCCGGCCGCCTGATCGAGCGCGCCCAATTCGGTGCGTCCGTCGTGTTCGCTGCCGAACAGCGCTGCCGCCGGGTCTTTCCCCAAGCTCGCGGCCACCACCATGAAAAACGGCTTCGAGGCGCGCGCGCTCAAGGAATGCAGGAATCGCGCATAGGCTTCGCGGCCGGAGCCGAGTTCCCCGAGCAGTAGCACCGGCGATGAACTGGAGGCCGCGTGCTGTATCTGTTCGCGCAGCGCCAGGGTCACCTTGCTCTTGCCGATGGGCACCGCCAGCGTGGGACCGTGGGTGCGGGCCGACAACCGCTTGCGGCGCCCGGCATCGAGCGCCCGCTCCACGGTGCGCAGCAGTTTGGTCAGCGACAAGGGCTTCTCGACGAAATCGAAGGCTCCTAAGCGCGTGGCCTCAACGGCCGTCTCGACGGTGCCGTGACCGGACATCATCACCACCGGGCAATCGTAGCCGTCGGTGGCCGACCACTCACGCAGCAGGGTAATGCCATCGGTATCTGGCATCCAGATGTCGAGCAGGACCAGGTCCGGAACCTGCGTAGCGCGTGAGGAGCGGGCCTGGGATGCGTCCGCGGCAACGTCCACTTCGTAGCCTTCTTCGGAAAGAATTTCCTTCAGCAGGCCGCGGATGTCCGCCTCGTCGTCCACCACCAGTATTCTCGAAGCGGTCATACGCGTTCTCTCCTGTGTTCGCCTTTGCGCGGCTCGCGCACGCTTAAGGAGCGTGCGCTGTCACCCAGCGGCAATAGAATTCGCACCCGGGCGCCGCCGGTGCGCTGATTATCCGCCTCAATGCGTCCACCGTGTTCTTCAACGATTTTCTTCACGATCGCAAGCCCCAGGCCGGTGCCCTTGGGTTTGCTCGTAACATAGGGGTCGAACACGGTACCGATCAATTCCCGCTGAAACCCCGGTCCATTATCGGTAACCAGGATGGCCGCCGCTGGCGTTTGCTTGGGACCATCCTCCCACACATGAGTTTCGATCTCGATGCAGGCGCCCGGCCGGCCCTCGAGGGCCTCCAGCGAATTGGTCACCAGATTATTGAGTATTTGCCGGATCCGTATCCGGTCCGCCGATACCACCGGCAGCAGCGGATCGAGCGACAATTTGAGCGCGGCGGCACTGTCCTGGGCGCGGTAAAGATCCACCACTTCCGTGATCAGCTGATTCAAATCGAAGCGCGAGAAATTCATGTCGGGCGCACGCGCGTACTCGCTGAATGCGTTGACCATCTGCTTCATCGCATCGACCTGCGCGACGATGGTATGTGTCGCGCGTTCGAGGATCTGGGCGTCCTGCGCGTTCATGCTGCCTAAGAACTTGCGCCGCATGCGCTCCGCCGACAATTGGATCGGCGTCAGGGGGTTCTTGATCTCGTGCGCCAAACGCCGCGCCACTTCGCCCCAGGCGGCATCGCGCTGCGCCTGCAGCAGCGTCGTGATGTCGTCGAACACCAGCACCACGCCGGGCGCGCCGCCTAAATCGTTGGGCAACGCGGTGCAAGCGCACATGAGCACGCGCTTGCCGGAGTCCGACAACAGCTCGATCTGCTCCCGCCAATCCAAATCCTCGGCCCCCAGATGCAGGTTGAGCGCCGCCAAGAACTGCGTGAACAGCGTCGTGTCGCTGATGGATTCGTCGAAGCGCTTGCCCACGGCGGCCTCCAGATCCACGCCCAAGATGGCGCTGGCCGCCTGGTTCGCCGTGCGCACCGTCAGATCCGCCGCGAGCGACACCACGCCCGTGGACAGGCGCGCGAGAATCACGGCGAGCCCCGCACGCTCAGCTTCCACCGCTTGCTGGCTAAGGCGCGTCTCCTCTCGGGCGCGCCCCAAGCGTTTGGTCATGTCGTTGAACGAGGTCACCAGAAAACCCAACTCATCGCGCGATGGCAGCGGCAGTTTGGTGTCGTAGTTGCCCTTGGCCACCGCCCTTGTGCCGGCGATCAGGTCCTGCACGGGCTGCACCAAGCGCTGCGCAGCGAACAAGGCGCCATAGACCGCGGCAATCAGCGACATCAGCACCACGAAAGTCAGGATCAATACGAAAGTCGACTTCAGCGGCCGGCGCAGCTGCACGAGATTAGCGTACTGCGTATAGGAACGCTGCACCGTGTCGGCGAGCTGGCTCAACTGCAGCGGCACCGGGTACAGCGCGATCAGCACGCGTGCACTGCCGCTGCCGTTGGCATCGAGCGGCGCCGCCGCACGGATCAGGTAGCCGCCCACCGAGTCGGTGTCGAGGCTCACGTAGGGCCGGCCGCGCCGCAATTGCAGCATCATCTCGTCTGTCGCCGGCACCGGCAGGGTGTCCATGGGACGATCCGAACTCGTGGCAAGAATCTGCGCCTGCGTGCCGACAATGGTCAACTCGAGCGCAGTGCTTTCGCGCCGCTCTCGGTCGAGCGCGCCGATCAACTCGAACGCGGTACTCGCGGACAGAGTGTGCGCGACCAGCTGAGTGTGCTGCAGAAATTCGCGCACGCGCACTTCAAGCGCCGCATGCGAGAGTTCGCGGGTGTCCTTCAATCCCTGGCTGACTTCCAATTCGAACCAGCTGTCGATGCCGCGATTGATGAATTGCAGTGAAAAGTAGTAGACCACCAGAATCGGTGCGACCGCTAGGGCGCTGAAAATCGCGACCGTGCGTCCCTTCAGACGCGAACCTGGGACATGCCTGCGGTAGTCGCGCACCAGGCGCGTGAGCTTGAAGACGAGCAGCACCACCAAGGTCAGCAGCCCGGTGATGTTGATCAGCAGGATCCACGGCATGCCCTTCTCGAATCCCGCCGAGTTCTGCGCGGCCGCCGCCAACAAGTACAGAGCGACCAGCCACAACACCACCCCGATCGAGCCCAGCACCGTGGAGCCGTACTTGCGGATCACGGCTGCAGCGTCCACGTATACCAGTCGCTTTCGCGATGCCAGTCGTTGACCCAGAACATCAGTACCCGCAGCGAGAACGGCACATTGGCGTAGTCGATCTTGGCGCGGACATTCGCCTCGTAGCGGCGGTCGGCGGTGATCAGAGCCTTATCCAGCACGGGCAGCCAGCGCACGTCCGAGAGCTGCTCGATCGCCGCTTCGATGGTGCTCAACGACTGCTGCTGGCCGCTGTTGTCGTTGCGCAGAATGAAGCGCGCGCTGACCGCATTGTATTGCAAGTGATAGCGCTGGGTGAGCTCCGCCACCCGCGAGTTGGGCAGCAGCTGGCGCACCCGCTCGATGTCAAGGACGAGCTCCATGGTCAAGGGCACTCCCTCGGCGAGGCCGCGGCGCACCGCATCGCTGACGGGCAAGTCCACATGTGCGTTCAGGTGATAGACGCCGTCCTTGAGCTGCAAGTCGGCAGAGCGGACCTCGAATCTTCCCTCGAGCCCATCGGCCTGCAGCGGCCGTGTCCACAGCAGCGCCACCAGCACTACGCAACATAGCCAGATAAATGCCGCGAACGGCGGCGGCCGGCCGCCGGCGTTGGATTTGGAATTTGAGCGCGGCGCGTTCATTGTTTGTCTAAGGCAGCATAATAGAAGCCGTCGGCACCCGCCTCTCCCGGAAGAATTTGCCGGCCATGGTCGTCCGCTTCGCCGAAATTCGGCCAGCCCTCCCATTGCTCGGCCGGAATAGCAGCGGCGTCTGGGGTGCTGCGCAGAAAGGCCGCGATCAGATCGCGATTCTCGCTCCGCGTCAAAGTACAGGTGGCATACACCAAGCGGCCGCCGGATTTGAGCATCTGCCATGCGGAATTCAGCAGCTGTGCCTGCAGCTGCGGCAATTTGTCGATATCCGACGGGGACTTACGCAGCCGAATGTCGGGGTGGCGGCGGATCACGCCCAGCGCCGAACACGGCGCATCGAGCAAAATCCGATCAAAGGGGACGCCATCCCACCAGGCTTGCGGCGAGCCGGCATCGCCGCTGATGACGTCGGCGTGAAGTTCGCCGCGCTGCAGATTTTCGCGCACCCGGGCCAGCCGTTGCGGGTCGACATCGACCGCGGTCAGATTCTTAAGATCCGGCGCACGTTCGGCAATCAGCGCCGTCTTGCCGCCGGGCGCCGCACACGCATCGAGCACCCGCTGGCCTGCGGCCAATGCCAGCGGAAATGCCACACACTGCGCTCCCAAGTCCTGCACCGACACCAGTCCGGCAATGAACCCGGGCAGCTCCTGTACATCGCAAGGTGAATCCAGAACCACCGCTAACGGCACCCGCAGTTCAGCGCGGGCACCGATTCCGGCATCGCGCAACAATCCGAGATACTCCTCGGTCGTCGTGCGGCGGCTGTTGACGCGCAACCACATGGGCGCCTGCGCATCGCCGGCGGCCAACAATTGCGTCCAACGAACCGGCCAGTCCGCACGCAGCCGATCCGCCAGCCACACCGGCGACGCATGGCGGGTGACGGGATTGCGAGCGATATCGGCATCCAAGGTCTTACGCTCACGCAGGTAACGTCGCAATACCGCATTGATCAGCCCGGCCGCACGCAGCGCGTCGGTGGCCTTGGCGGTCTGCACTGCCGCGTCGACTACCGCATATTCCGGAGTCTTCTCGTCCTCGAGTTCATACAGTGCCACCGACAGCAGCGCGCGCACTAAGAAGTCCAGAGACCTCACCGGCGTCGACAACAAGCGGCCTAAGATCGCTTCGTGACGATAGTAGCCGCGTACTGCGCCGTAGCTTAAGGAGCGCACCGACGGCGCCAGCTGGGGGTTGGCTGCAACCAGCGCTCCCTTCAGCGCCGCGTCGAGCGTCACGCCCTCGCGCAATATTCGCGCCACCGCGTGCGCGGCGAGAGAACGCGCGCTGGCGGCCGTGGCTTTCACGCTTGCACGAAGCGGGCGCCGGCGAGTTGCTGCGCCTTGATGAATTCCCGCGCAATCAGCGGTTTGCGGCCCGCGAGCTGCAAACGAAGAATTCGCAGAGCGCCGTTACCGCACGCCACATCAATGCCGGCATCGGCGGCGGCTAGTACCGTACCGGGCGCGGCCGCTGGCTCGCTATGCACGCTCGCATGCCGTTCGTAGTCGTGTAATTCCGCATCCCAAATCCGCAGCTGCGCACCGTTCAGGCGAGTCTCGGCAATCGGCCAGGGGTTGAACGCGCGAACCCGCCTGAAGACCCGGTCCGCGTCCTCGCTCCAATCGATCTGTGCTTCGGCCTTGCGGATTTTCTCGGCGTAAGTGACGCCAGCCGTCGGCTGCGGCACTTCGCGGATAGAGCCGCGCTGCAGCCCTTCCAGAGTTTCCAGGATGAGTTCCGCGCCGAGAGCCGCCAGCTGATCGTGCAAGATCTGGGTTGTGTCTCGTGCGCCAATGTCCAGCGGGCGCAACGCAAGCATGGGGCCGGTATCGAGACCGGCCTCCATGCGCATGATCGTGATGCCGGTTTTCATGTCGCCTGCCAACAGAGCTCGCTGAATCGGAGCCGCCCCCCGCCATCGGGGCAGCAGCGAAGCATGTATGTTGATGCAGCCCAGCCGCGGCACTTCAAGGGCAGCGGGCGGCAGGATGGAGCCGTAGGCAACGACCACAAGGGCGTCGAGGCTTAGGCTGCGCAACAACTCCAACACCTCGGCTGATTTGAATCCCTCAGGTTGGTGCACATCCAAGCCAAGCTCGACCGCCCGTCGCTTGACGGGTCCGGCATGCAGCGGCTGGCCGCGCCCGGCCGGGCGATCCGGCTGAGTGAAAACGGCGCAAATCCGATGCACAGCCGCAAGTGCCTGCAATGCCGGGACAGCGAACTCTGGCGTGCCGGCGAAACCCAGCCTTAAGGGAGGAAGATCCGTGCTCAAGACTCTATAGAGCCGGCGTCGAAGCGCGCGTTTTTGCGCCGGGCGCCGTTGCGCCGGGCGTCGATACGCCGGGCGCCGCAACGCCGAGGCCGCTTGCGCGAGATTCTCCGCCCGTGGTTCGCTGCTTGCGTTCTTTTTCCAGACGGCGGCGAATGAGCTGACGCTTAAGCTCGGAGAGATAATCGACGAATAATTTGCCTTCGAGATGATCCATCTCATGCTGTATGCAGACGGCCAGTAGTCCGTCGGCATCCATTTCGAAGGGCCGACCTTCGCGATTAAGGGCGCGCACCCGAATGTGGGTCGCCCGAGTCAGCTTGTCGTAAATGCCGGGCAGGGACAAGCAGCCCTCTTCACCAGGCCCGGACCCTTCGAGTTTCAGCAGCTGCGGATTGATCAGCACCAGGGGCTGATCGCGGGTGTCACTGACATCAAGCACAATCAATCGTTGATGGACATCGACCTGAGTGGCAGCCAGACCCACTCCCTTGGCTGCGTACATGGTTTCGAGCATATTGTCGGCCAATTGACGCATCGCATCATCGACCGTTGTCACCGCAGCGGCCGTCTTCCGCAGCCGCGGATCGGGATACTCCAGAATTACGAGCTTTGTCATGGGAGTTATGAGAGCAATATCGTGTTTTTGGCTGAAGAATGTTGCT
>JAYTXS010000245.1:0-3236 GCA_043742845.1 Gammaproteobacteria bacterium | reverse complement strand
ACCGTGGCCCCGTCCAAGTGCAACTGACCCGCAGCGATGCCCTTGATGTTCACCACCGGCACGACACCGCCGATGATCATGGGGAACTGCACCAATCCCGCAGCCTTCAGGTCATCCGGCTTCAAGGGCATGTCCGAGGCACCGAAGGTTACCGTCTTGGCCTTGATCTGCTTGATGCCGCCGCCGGAGCCGATGGATTGATAGTTCAGGCCGACACCGGTCAGCGTCTTATAGGCATCCGCCCACTTGGCATAAATCGGGTACGGAAAAGTGGCGCCGGCGCCGGAGATGTCCGTGGCAGCGGCAGTGACGCTGAGGCCTAGCGCGACAGCCGCGATCAGGAGACGCCGGGAGTATTGAAGGTTCATGCTGGCTCCGAATGAGATGTAACTAAAAGCGGCCGCGGTTCGCGGATGTCTTGGCGTTCATTGTCGGCAGGGATTGTGACGGTTTTGTGACAGCGCGGAACTGGCCGCTTATGAAGCCCCTTTGCTGCGCATCTTTCGTATACTGGCGCTGAGAGCGGACACATATAAAAGCTGGGGGAAACCATGGCCATCGATTCACGAGCTGCCGCATTGCCCGGGGGCGCCGCGACCGCGCAGAAGGATTGGTTGGTCATTGGCGCCTCCTCGCTCGGCACCATTTTCGAATGGTACGACTTTTATCTGTACGGCCTGCTTGCAACGGTCATTAGCGCTCAGTTCTTTTCGGGAGTCAACGAAGTCACGGGATTCATCTTCGCCCTGGCGGCTTTCGCAGCCGGCTTCGCCGTTCGCCCCTTCGGTGCGCTGGTATTCGGACGTCTCGGTGACCTGGTCGGCCGCAAACATACCTTTCTGATCACCATGAGCATCATGGGCCTGGCTACCTTCATCGTGGGCGCGTTGCCCAGCTACGCCAAGATCGGCGTGACTGCACCCATCTTGCTGGTGCTGCTGAGGCTGTTGCAGGGCTTGGCGCTGGGCGGCGAGTATGGCGGCGCTGCCACTTATGTGGCCGAACATGCGCCGCCGGGCAAGCGTGGGCTGTACACCAGCTGGATCCAGACCACCGCCACTCTCGGGCTATTCGCCGCGCTGCTGGTGGTGATCGGCACCCGCACCGCCCTCGGCGAGGATGCATTCAAGGAATGGGGATGGCGTATTCCTTTCCTTGTCTCCATCGTGCTGCTGGCCGTCTCCTTGTGGATACGGATGCAGCTCGCGGAAAGCCCGGTGTTCCTCAAGATGAAGGCCCAGGGCACGACGTCGAAGGCACCTTTGGCCGAGGCGTTTGGCCGCTGGTCGAACCTCAAGATCGTGCTGATCGCCCTGCTCGGCGCGGTCATGGGTCAGGCGGTGGTGTGGTACACGGGGCAGTTTTACGCCTTGTTCTTCCTGGAGCGGATGCTGCGGGTGGACGGCGCGACCACCAATATCTTGACGGCCATCGCGCTCGCGCTCGCCACTCCCGGTTTCGTGTTCTTCGGTTGGCTGTCCGACCGCATCGGGCGCAAGCCCATCATCTTGGCGGGATGTTTGCTCGCCATGCTGACGTATTTTCCGCTGTTCAAGGCGCTCACCGAATATGCCAATCCGGCGCTGTATGCGGCGCAGTCGGCGGCGCCTGTGACGGTCGTGGCCGATCCGAGCCAGTGCTCCTTCCAATTCGATCCCATCGGCAAGAATAAATTCGATTCCACGTCGTGCGACATCGCCAAGAGCTTTCTCGCCAAGGCCGGCGTGTCGTATCAGCGGGTCGATGCGCCGGCCGGAACCGTCGCGCAGATTCGCAGCGGCGACACCACCTTCACAGCGCCTGATCCACGGGTCGTGACGGGCAAGGCGCGCAAGGATGCCATCGCCTCCTTCCAAGGCGACGTCAAGAAGGCGCTGGCCGCGGCCGGCTACCCCGACAAGGCGAGCCCCGGCGCCATCAACAAGCCCGTGGTGGTGCTCATCCTGTTTGTCTTGGTGCTGTACGTCACCATGGTATACGGTCCGATCGCAGCGCTGCTGGTGGAATTATTCCCTGCCAGGATTCGCTATAGCGCGATGTCGCTGCCGTATCACATCGGCAATGGCTGGTTCGGCGGATTTCTGCCCACCACGGCCTTCGCCATGGTGGCTGCCACCGGCGATATTTACTACGGGCTTTGGTATCCCATCGTGGTGGCCGGCGCAACCTTGGTGCTCGGTCTGTTATTCCTGCCGGAAACGTTCAAGCGGCCCGTCGATGTCTGATGCATGCGGCAGCTAGCGACGCCCGTCGTCGTGCGCGCCGGTCAGGCCCGGCGGTCACGCGTGATAATCGGTCGCCAGCGTCTCGTCGGACGGGCTTCGCGACGCTGACATGGCGTTGAACAGCGGCGTCAACAGCGTCGCAATGGCGAGATTGAGAAGCACCGTGTACACCGCCGTGTAGCCCGGAAAGGTGTGGCCGCCGAAGGCCAGTGGAAAGGTCGGAGTCAATTTAGTCGCAATCGCCATGGCCGTGCCGGCCGCAGTGCCCGTTGCCCAACCCGCGAGCAGCGCCCAGCTATTGAACCATCGCGTATAGGCGCCCAGCATGACCGATGGTAGCGTCTGAATGATCCAAATCCCGCCCAGCAGCTGCAACTGTATGGCGTACTTGGTCGGCACGAACAAGATGAATACCAGTGCGCCGACTTTAACCACCAGCGACACCCACTTCGCCATCTGCGCTTCCTGCTTGTCCGTGGGATTCTTGTTGATGAATTCGCGGTGAATATTGCGCGTGTACAAATTGGCTGCGGCGATCGACATGATGGCTGCCGGCACCAGGGCACCGATGCCGATGGCGGCAAAGGCGATGCCGACGAACCACGAGGGGAAGCTGTGCAACAACAGCGCCGGCACCGCAAAATTACTGCCGAATTGCTTGAACCCGTCGGCGTACTCCGGCAACTTGTCGACGCCCGCGGCAATGACGAAGAAACCGAATAACGCGAGCAATCCCAGCATGAACGTGTAGCCCGGCAGCATCGCGGCATTGCGCCGGATGGCATGGCCGCTGCTGGCGCTCAAGATCCCGGTCAGCGAGTGTGGATAGAGGAACAGCGCCAGCGCGGAGCCCAAGGCCAGGGTGGCGTAGGCGCTGTACGAGCCGGTGGAATTGGGTCCCGGTACCGCCAGTAGCACTTTCTGCGGCGGTATCGCCGCGAATATCTTGTGAAAGCCGCCAAGTTCAACGGGAATGACGATGATGGCGGCGAGCGCGGTGATGTAGATCAG
>JAYTXS010000244.1:0-17530 GCA_043742845.1 Gammaproteobacteria bacterium | reverse complement strand
GGACTGCCGTCCGCCATTGACGTGAAAATCACGGGTGCCGATCTGCACGCGGACTACGCCATTGCCGCCAAGCTCATGAAGCAGATGCAGATGATTCCGGGCACAGTGGATACGCATATTCACCAGCGCTTGGATCAGCCCACGGTGTCCCTGCACATGGATCGCACTCAACTGCAACAATTGGGACTGACTCCCGCCGACGTGACCACTGACCTGTTGGTATCGACGGCGGGAACCAGCACCACCGCGCCTGCTTTCTGGCTGAGTCCTACGAACGGGGTGGTGTACAACTTGTCGATACAGTCCCCGCAATACACGGTCGACAGTCTCGACGCGCTGTTGCGTACTCCGGTGCGGTCGGCATCGGCTCCACCCGGCACGGCGCCACAGCAGCTCAGCAATTTGGTGAGCGTGTCGCCGGCCGTTCAAGAAGCTGTCGATTCGCGTTTCAACCTGAGCCCGACCATCGATATCTTTGCCAGTGCGCAAGGTCGCGACATGGGAGGCATTTCAGCCGATATACGCAAACTGGTGGCGGATCTCAAGCCGCACTTGCCGCGCGGCGTCAGCGTCGATATTCGCGGTCAAACGGAAACCATGAAATCCTCGTTCATCGAATTGGGAGTCGGCCTGGTCATGGCGGTGGTCATGGTGTATCTGTTGATCGTCGTCAACTTTCAGTCCTGGGTCGACGCCTTCATCATCATCACGGCGCTGCCGGCGGCGCTGGCCGGAATTTGCTGGATGCTGTTCTTGACGGCGACTACGTTGAGTGTTCCGGCACTGACTGGCGCCATCATGACCATGGGCGTCGCCACGGCCAACAGCATTCTGGTGGTGTCATTTGCCAAGCAGCGCATGGGCGAGGGGCTCGATCCGCTCAGCGCTGCGCTGGATGCGGGGGCGACCCGTATACGCCCGGTGCTGATGACCGCGCTGGCGATGATCATCGGTATGATCCCTATGGCATTGGGCTTGGGCCAAGGGGCAGAGCAAAATGCACCGCTCGGTCGCGCTGTGATCGGCGGCCTGTTGTTTGCCACGGTTTCCACCTTGTTTTTCGTGCCGGTAATATTTGCCGGCACGCATGGCCGCCTCGAACGGGGTCGCGCACGACGTTTGTCCGCGTCCCCTGCGATTCCCCAAGGGAGCACCTGATATGTCCGAGACAGATTCCGCTGTGGTGTTGAAGCGCACTCAGTACTTGGTGGGCGGGATTGTCGGCGTGCTGCTGATCGGAGCCGTGATCGTGCTGGTGCTGCGAGGTTTCCAGGCCAGCGCATTGGAGACCTCGACGGCGCTGCATGCTAAGCAATATGTGACGACCATTCATCCGACAGCGGGGGGCGAGGGACAGCCGCTCACCTTGCCGGGAACGCTGCAAGGCGTGATCGAATCAACCGTCTACGCGCGCAGCAACGGGTACGTGGTGAGGTGGGTGAAGGACATCGGCAGCTCGGTAAAAAAAGGCGAGCTGCTGGCACAGATCGCCGCGCCCGAGATCGATCAGGAGTTGTCGCAGTCGGTATCTGCACGCGCCCAGGCGGCGGCGAGCGCGAGCTTGGCGAAAAGCACCGCAGACCGTTGGGCGGCGCTGCGCCAAAAAGACGCGGTGACGCAACAGGATTTGGATGAACGCTTGAGCGCCTACAATCAGTCGGTGGCCAGCCTCGCCGCGGCCGATGCCAATGTGGGGCGGCTGCAAAAACTACAGGGGTTCAACCAGGTGGTGGCGCCCTTCGATGGGGTGGTGACCCGGCGTAATGTCGATGTGGGTGACCTGGTCAACGCCGGCAATGCTGGAACGGGGCGGGCGCTGTTCGCCGTGGCGCAGGTTGACCCGCTGCGCCTGTACGTCTACGTACCACAGGCCTATGCGCAGCAGATCAATGTAGGCGATGCCGTCACCGTCACGCTGGCGGAACGCGCGGGTCAACAATATCGCGGCAGCATTGCGCGTACCGCGCGGGCCATCGATAGCGTGACTCGAACCATGCAAGTGGAAATACAAGTGCCCAATCCCGCGGGCGCGTTGATCGCAGGCTCGTACGTGCAGGTGAGCTTGCCGATCAACGTAGATAAAGAAGTTCTGGTGGTGCCCACCAATGTCCTGCTGTTTCGGCCCGACGGAACGTACGCCGCGCTAGTCGACTCCGGCGGCCGGGTGCACCTTGCATTGGTGAAGCTGGGCACGGACTTCGGCACCCTTGTGGAGATACTGCAAGGCCTGCAGGTCAGCGATCGAGTCGTATTGAATCCAGCGGATTCGCTCGCCGACGGCGATGTCGTCACGCTTCCGGCCACATCTGCCACATCGACCACATCGACTGCATCGACGAAGGGCGGCAGGTGAACGCTGCGAAACTGCGCATCACCCGGAGCTGGCCGAGAGCGCCGTGGTGGGGCGCCCTCGCGGTACTCGCGGGGTGTGCCGTCGGTCCCGATTACCACAAACCCCAGGCCGAGGTGCCGCCTGCTTGGCAGCCGGACTCACCGTGGCACGAGGCGGCGCCGAGTGATGGGGCGCTCAAAGGCGAATGGTGGCAGCTGTTCCAGGATGACGCGCTGAATCCGCTGGTGGTGCGCGCACTCGCCGGCAACCAGGACTTGCGCGTCGCCGCCTCGAGGCTGGAGCAGGCGCAGGACCAGGTGACCGTCGCGCGCTCGGCTTTGTATCCCTGGGTGGGTTTGTCCGCCACGGCGGCACGCGGCAAAACCTCGGCGAATCGACCGCTCAGCCAGTACGGCCAGCTGCACCCATCCACGGTGCAGAATAGTTTCGAAGTGGGGCCGAACGTCAATTATGAAGCGGACCTGTTTGGCCGGGTGCGCCGCGACGTGGAGGGCGCACGTGCGTCCGCGCAGCAGGCGGAAGCGGATTTCGAGAACACTCGCCTGATGTTGACGGCGCTGTTGGTCACCGACTATTTCGCACTGCGTGAACTCGACGCGGAAATCGCGGTGGTTGGGCATAGCTTGGATTTGCAGCGCGACGCCTTGGGGTTCATTTCCTCGCGCCACGATTTGGGATTCGCCACGGGCCTGGACTTGGCGCAGCAGCAAGCCTTGGTGGATTCGAGCGCTACCCAACTGGAACTTCTGCGCAACCAACGGGCGCAGTTCCTGCACGCGATCGCGACGTTGGTGGGCGTCCCAGCGCCGAGCTTTACTCTGCCGGCGCGGCAGGCCGGGGCGTCACTGCCGAGGATCCCGGTGGGATTGCCCTCGGATTTATTGCAGCGACGTCCGGATGTCGCGTCCGCTGAGCGTTCCATGGCCGCCGCCAATGCGCGCATCGGCGTGGCGCGGGCTGCTTACTACCCCAACATCATTCTGGGCACGGGATTCGGTGAGCCCAACGCCGGATGGCAGAGCAATGCAGTGGCGACTTTGTTCGACGCACCCAGTCGGCTGTGGTCGATCGGCCTTTCCGCAACCCAGACGTTGTTCGATGCGGGGAAAACCCGCGCGAATGTGCGCATCGCAACGGCAGACTATGACGCGTCGGTGGCGACCTACCGGCAGACGGTGCTCACCGCCATGGAAGAGGTGGAAAACGGAATCACCGGTCTGGCCTCATTGGGCCGGGCGGCGACGCAGGCCGATGCCAGCGTCAAGAGTGCGCAGGACGCCTTCGACATTGCCACCACGCGCTACAAGGGCGGCGTCGATACCTATCTTGAGATGATTACGGCGCAACAGGCGCTGCTCAGCGACCAGCGTCAGGCCGTGCAGGTGCATGGCCAACAGTTCGCCACGGCGGTGTATCTGGTGAAGGCGCTTGGCGGTGGCTGGAGCGGGAACGACGGCCGTCTGTCGCGCGCCACCGGCTCCTAAACGGTTGGAATCAGCGGCCTCGCCGGATGCGGCGTCTTCGACAGCGACTCGATCGGCACCGGCGGCGACAAGGCATTCGATTGTACGAAATCCACCCCGAGTGCCGTCAGCCATTCCTGTTCGGCGACGCTATCGGTGCGCTTGGCGACGGTATGCATGCCGAGCACGCGAGCCATTTGCACGACCGCGGTGATGGCCGCTTGCGATAACTTCTCGGTGCGCATCTTCGCCGTAATCTCCGGCGCGAGCTTGACGTAGCGGACTCCCGGCAGGCGCAGCAGGGCTAAGCACTCGGTCTTCAGTGCGAAATCATCGAGCACCAGTGGGCAGCCCAGCCGGTCTAAGGCGACGGCGACCTCGGACATTTTGTCGGCTAGCTTGACCGCAGTTGCCGTATCGACTTCGAATGCAATCATCCCGGTCGGCAGATGTGATTTCGCCAAGCACAGCCCCACGAATTTGATGAAGTGCTCATCGTGCAGGGCGGTGGCCGTGAGATTGATGGAGAACTGGACGGCCTTGGTTTTCCAGACCTCCGGGTGATGCACCAGGAATCCGATCAACTCGGTAATGACGCGCCGGTCAATCATGGAGCCGAGACCGTTCTCGACCGCAGCCTTCAGCATTGCATGCGGGGCTGCATTGGGTGCCAGGTCGGACTTGGAGCGCAGCAGCACTTCGTAGCGCTTGAGTTGGCTGCCTTTTGTCAGCGGCATCAGCCTCTGTACGTGCAGTGCGATGGGGCTGCGGCGCAACGCGGCGTGCAGGCGATCGATCTGCGGCGTCACCACGGCTTGCGCGCGTCGCGCAGGGGCGTCATTCACCAGGGTGAGCGGTGCGCTTGCTTTGGATACTGCGGCAGCGGGCGGCGGCGCAGTTTCCGGGCGCATGTCCGAAAAATCATCGAGTGCGCGTTGCAGCTTCGGGGTCATCACCGTGAGGATGCCGCGAGCGCCCTGACGAACCACTCGGGCGTCCATGACGATCATGATCGCTCCGACCATGCTGCGATGAACGTTGACCGCACGCAGCAGCACGGCACAGCGTGAGTCGCCCAAATCCACCACCAATAGCGGGGCTGCAGCGGGATCGGCGAAGGCCTCGACGGCTTCGCGGACCGCATTGTGCTCGTCCGGGCCCATGGAGCTTTCGCTGAGCCACAGCACCTCGCCTTGCGGGTCATGCAGCGACACCGCGTGGACACGCGCCGGCTCGACGGCTGCACGTACCTTTTGGCAGACGGCATCGTAATCGACGAGTGGACTGTCCGTCGCGCTGTAGGGTTTGCCGTGCTCCATAAATCCGCTGCTTGGGGTTTGAGCGTCTATATCTACCGTACAAGGACCGGACTTGCTGTGATGCTCTTCGCCAAAATGCGACAGGTGATTGCTCGGTGTGACATATCATAGGATCATGACCGCGAAATCTCAGATCCGCCAATTCCGCTACTACGATTTTGTGATGGCGGCCTATGTGTGCGTGCTGCTGTGCTCGAACCTAATCGGGCCTGCCAAGGAGACGTCGATTCAGGTGCCGCTGTTCGGCACCATCACCTTTCTGGCCGGCGTGCTGTTCTTTCCGATCTCCTACATCTTTGGCGACATATTGACGGAGGTGTATGGCTACGGACGCGATCGCCGCGTGGTTTGGGCGGGATTTGGCGCGTTGGCCTTCGCTTCGGTGATGGCGGCCGTCGTGGTGCACCTGCCGCCCTCTGAAGGGTCGATGGCGAGTCAGAGGGCGGTGGAAGCGGTATTCGGCAACACGCCGCGAATCGTGGTGGCGTCGATCTTCGCGTTCCTGTGCGGCACCTTCGTCAACAGCTATGTGCTCGCGAAGATGAAGATCTGGACCCAAGGGCGCTGGCTGTGGACGCGTATTGTCGGCTCTACCCTGTGCGGAGAATTGGTGGACTCGCTGATTTTCTACAGCGTCGCCTTCTACGGGCGAATGCCAAACTCGCATCTCATTGCCATCCTGTTCACGCAGTACGCATTGAAAAGCGGCTGGGAATTCCTCGCCGCCCCCATCACCTATCGGGTGGTGGCCTTCCTGAAGAAGGCGGAAAACGAGGATTACTACGATAGGGATACGAATTTCACTCCGTTCTCGCTGAAAGCGTAATCCGTCGCGGGCGCAGCCTCGGGCCCGCTGCCGCGGGCCCGAGGCTCAAGCGTGTTGAATTGGTCGCCTGTTCGCCATCTTTTGCCCTAAGTCGGGCGGCCCGATGCCTGAATGCGGGCCCGTAATAGCTCCCATGAGGCGGCGGTCGCCGCTTCTTTGACCAGAAGCGAGGAGCTGTTATGAACACTGCATTTTCCAAGGCTGTAGGCACGATTGGGTTGTTGAGCATGAGCGCGGTGGCCTTGGCGGGGGAGCCGCAGGCGGTCACGGCGAAGCCGGCAACGCCTCACGAACCCGTGGGCTTCGTGACCGGAGCGGTGATCGGTGGATTTGCCGCAGGCCCGGTGGGCGCGGTCATCGGCGCGGGCCTAGGCACTTGGCTGGGGAACCGGGTGCATCGCGCCGGCGATGCGACCAAGGCAGAGGCGACGGTGGCGGTGCTGCAAACCGATAAATCCGAATTGCAGACGGAAAAATCGGCGCTGCTGAATGAAAGGACTGCGCTCACGGAAGCTAATCGCAATCTGTCGGCGCGGCTAGAGGACCTGACTCAGAAGGTGCAGACCGTGCAGAACACCAAGCAGGACGCCAGCGAGGTTCTGGATGGGCTGCAGGGGGATGTGCTGTTTCGCACCGGCAGCGCGGAGATCACCCCGGAAATTGCCCACCAGATTCAGGTATTGGCGCAGGCGGTTGCCAAGTCTCCGGAGCTCAAAGTGCGAGTCGATGGCTATGCCGACCCGCGCGGTTCGACGGACACCAATCTGAAGCTGTCCGAGGACAGGGCCAACGCAGTGCGCGACCTGTTTCTTGCGGCGGGTATCAGCGACGAAGTGCTCGAAGTCAACGCCTACGGCAAGAGCCAGAGCGTTGCCGCCGATAGCGACGGCTACGCACTCGAACGTCGGGTTCGCTTGACCCTGCAGGCGCAGGACGGGGCGGCGGTCGCTCAGGTGAGTGAGAAAGAGTGATTCGCCGGTACGGAGACAGGCGATACGCGGTCCGGAGTGTCAGGCGCTCCGGACCGCACTTGTTTCTGCCGGCTACCGGAGCCTAGGATAGGGGATGAGTGAACTTCCTAAGATCGTCGTCCTTGACCGGTTGCTGACGGGAGAGTCTGCCAATCCTGCACCGGAGAACATCCTGGCAGGCATCCCGCGGGCACGAGTGTCGAATCAATACGGCGAACTGACCCAGCAATTCTTTTGCGGCATGTGGACCAGCACCGCGGGCAAGTGGCGCGTGCGTTACACCGAGCATGAGTTTTGCGTGCTGGTCGAAGGCCGGATCCGGGTGGAGTCCGTCACCGGCGAGAAGCACGAACTGCGCGCGGGCGATGCTTTCGTGGTGCCTGCCGGTTTCGAAGGCATATGGGAGGTGGTCGAGCCCTGCAAGAAGTGGTATTCGATTTTTGAAGCGAAGAGCTAGCTTCAGACACGCCTTGCGCGCGCCGGTCCTGGCCAGCGCGCGGTTGGAGCCGCCGCTCTTAGGCTGTTTCCCGTATGACCGCCGCCAGCGTCTCGACGATGCGCGCGATTTGCTTGGACTCGATGATCAACGGCGGTGACGCGGCGATAGTGTCGCCGGTCTGCCTCACCAGCACACCGCGCTCGAAGCACTTAAGAAACACTTCGAAGGCGCGCGCGCCGGGTTTGCCCGAGCGCGGCTCGAGTTCCACCGCGCCGATCAATCCGTAGTTGCGCACGTCGAGCACGTGGGGCAGGCCGCGCAGCGAATGCATGGCGTTCTCCCATTCGGGTGAGAGCGACGCGGCGCGGCTCAGCAACCCCTCTTTGGCATAGACATCGAGCGTCGCCAGGGCGGCGGCGCAGGAGACGGGGTGGGCGGAATAGGTGTAGCCGTGAAACAGTTCGATGGCGTTGTCGGGTCCCTGCATGAAGGCGTCGTAAATCTTGCGCTGCGCGAACACAGCGCCCATGGGGATGGCGCCGTTGGTCAGTCCTTTCGCCGTGGTCATGAGGTCCGGCGTCACATCGAACGATTGGCTGGCGAACGGCCTGCCGGTGCGACCGAAACCTGTGATCACTTCGTCGAAAATCAACAAAATGTCGTGCCTGTCGCAGATTTCCCGGAGGCGCTTCAGGTATCCGATGGGCGGCAGAATGACTCCGGCAGACCCTGAGATCGGCTCGACAATGACGGCGGCAATGGTCGATGCGTCGTGCAGCGCGATCAAGCGCTCCAAGTCGTTGGCAAGATGCGCGCCCCACTGCGGTAGCCCGCGCGAAAATGCGTTGTGTTCGATGTCCAGGGTATGCGAAATATGGTCCACGCCCGGCAGCATGGAGGAGCCGAAGAATTTACGATTGTTCACCATACCGCCGACCGAGGTTCCGCCGAACCCCACTCCGTGGTAACCCTTCTCGCGGCCGATGAAACGCACGCGCTGGCCGGCGCCGCGAGCGCGATGATAGGCGACCGCAATCTTCAGCGCGGTATCGACCGACTCGGATCCTGAATTGGTGAAGAAAATTCGATCGAGGCCCGGTGGGGCGATCTTGGCCAACCGATTAGCCAGTTCGAATGCGATGGGGTGGCCCATTTGAAAAGCGGGCGCAAATTCCATGGTTGAAAGCTGCTTGGTCACCGCTTCGGTGATTTCGCGCCGCCCGTGACCGGCGTTCACGCACCATAGGCCCGAGACGCCGTCGAGGACTTGACGTCCGTCGTCGGTCCAGTAGTACATGCCCTCGGCCCGCGCCAACATGCGCGGATTGGCCTTGAATTGCCGATTGGCGGTGTACGGCATCCAAAATGCGTCGAGATCGCTGTTCGAGAGAGCGGGAGTGAGCTGGGCGTTCATTGCGAAGTCCTAGAGGGTTGTGGCCATCGGGTACCCTGGATGATAAGGAAAATCGACACTTAGCTCAATTTCCGGCTCACTTTGGGGTCAACTGTCTATTATAATAGACGACATGAGCCTGGATGTGGGTACCCATTTGAAGGCCGTACGGCAAATGTACGGATTGTCACAACGCGAGTTGGCGAAGCGCGCCGGCGTTACCAACGGTTTGATCTCTTTAATAGAGCAAAACCGCGTCAGCCCTTCGGTCAGTTCGTTGAAGAAGGTATTGGACGGCATTCCGATGGCGCTTGCCGATTTCTTCACGCTGGATCTGGGCGGCCAGCCACCGGTGTTCTTTCCTCGTCAGGACTTGAGCGACATAGGCACGGGCAGCGTCGAACTGCGCCTCGTCGGCAGCCGGCTGGCCAAGCGCAGTATGTCCATACTGCACGAGCGCTACGCTCCCGGGGCGGATACCGGCGAGGAGATGCTGACGCACGCCGGCGAGGAAGGCGGCGTGATCGTTAAAGGCAGAATCGAACTCACGGTGGGCGGTGAGGCCCGGATATTGGGTGCCGGCGACGCCTATTATTTCAAGAGCTCGTTGCCGCACCGCTTCCGCAACTGTGGGCGTGAAGAGTGCGAAATTGTCAGCGCGAGCTCCCCTCCTACTTTTTAGGCGCGGTAGGATGGCGACATGAGCAAAGTAACCGTGGCGGCTACCCAGATGGCCTGCAGTTGGGACCGCGACGAGAATATCGCACGTGCGGAAAAGTTGGTCCGCGAGGCGGCGAGCCACGGCGCCCAGGTGATACTCATCCAGGAGTTATTCGAGACGCCGTACTTCTGCAAAGACCACTGCGCGCGGCACTTGGATCTCGCCAAACCCTTGGAAGGACACCCCGCGGTGGAGCATTTTCGAGCGCTGGCGCGCGAGCTGGCCGTGGTGCTGCCCATCAGCGTCTTCGAACGCGCCAATAATGTCTTTTATAATTCCGTGGTCATCGTCGATGCCGACGGCACGGCGCTTGGCAGTTACCGCAAGTCGCATATCCCCGAGGGCGAGGGCTATCACGAGAAATTCTATTTCTCGCCGGGGGATACCGGCTTCAAGGTGTTCCAGACTCGGTATGCCAAACTCGGCGTCGCCATTTGCTGGGATCAGTGGTTTCCGGAGGCGGCGCGAGCCATGGCATTGATGGGTGCCGACATGCTGCTCTATCCGACGGCGATCGGCTCCGAGCCGCAGGATCCGAGCATCGATTCCAGCGGGCATTGGCAGCGCACGATGCAGGGTCATGCCGCCGCCAACATCATGCCGGTGATCGCATCGAATCGCATCGGCACAGAGAAAGGCGAGAAATACACCATGACCTTTTACGGTTCGTCGTTCATTGCCTCGCATACCGGCGAGAAGGTGGCCGAGGCGGATCGTGCGAGTGAAAGCGTGCTGACTGCCGCCTTCGATTTGGACGAGCTGCGCCGCTACCGGCAATCCTGGGGAGTGTTCCGCGATCGGCGCCCCGATCTGTACTATCCCCTGTTGTCGCTCGATGGCCGCGGCTGAGGATCTGCCGCAGGACCTAGTATTCGTCGACTTGGAGACGACGGGCGGGAACGCGGTCCATGACCGGATTACCGAGGTGGCTCTGGTTCGCATCAGCAACGGCGAACTGGTAGAGGAGTGGAGTTCGCTGGTGAATCCCGAACGGCCTATTCCCCCTTACATCGAAACATTCACGGGGATCAGCGATGCGATGGTGGCGGATGCGCCGCGCTTCGCCGAGATCGCCGCTGCCGTCCGCGAGAAGCTCGCGGGAGCCGTATTCGTGGCGCATAACGCGCGTTTCGATTATTCGTTTCTGCGCCGCCAGTTCTCAGAGGCGCAGATCGCCTTCTCTGCGCAGGTGTTGTGTACGGTCAAGCTGTCGCGGCGCCTGTTTCCCGAATTCGTGCGCCACAACCTGGATGCGGTGATGGAGCGCAACGGCCTGTCGTGCAGCGCGCGGCATCGCGCCATGGGCGATGCGAAAGTAATCTATGACTTCTGGCGCAAGCTGCGCCGCGAAGTGGCGCAGCCAAAACTTAGCTCAGCGGTGCAAAGCGTGCTCGGCGCCTATAAATTGCCGGCGCACCTGCCGCCGGGCTTGGCCGAAGAATTGCCGGAGGGACCTGGTGTGTATCGCTTCTTCGGTGAAGAGGATGTGTTGCTGTACGTCGGCAAGAGCAATTCGCTGCGTACCCGGATCTGTCGTCATTTTGCGGCCGGCGATGGCGAATCGAAGGATGGGCGGCTGGGCGCCAAAGTGCGGCGGGTGGATTGGCTGGAGACTGCGGGGGAACTGGGGGCAATGCTGTACGAGGCGGATTGGCGAAAGACACAGCGACCGCTCTTTAATCTTCGCGCCAAGCCTAAAGTCCGGCCTCACACTCTGCGTCCCGTCGCCATGCTCAGCGCCATGGGTGAATCGCAGAGCGTCAAGGCCGTGGCCATCGATGCCCTGGACCTGGGAGACCTCATGCAGTGCTTCGGGGTATTCCATTCGCACAAGGATGCCCGCAAAGCTTTGAGCGACATTGCAGCTGCGCACCAGCTGTGCCGCAAGGCTTTGTGTCTCGAGGAAGGTGCGGGGTCGTGCATGGGCGTGCAGCTTGGAAAATGCCGGGGTGCTTGTACGGGTAAGGAACCGCTCCTCCTGCACGGCACGCGGCTCAAGCTGGCGCTGGCATCGTTGAAACTGAAGTCGTGGCCTTTTCCCGGACGGATCGCTCTGCGTGAACGCGATCCTAGAGCTGGCGCGCAAGATTTCATGCGCAGCTCGGACTTGCATGTCTTCGATCGTTGGGCCTATCTCGGCACGGCGCGCAACGATGAGGAGCTCTCTGCGCTGCGCGTGCGTGACTCAAGCGACGCCTTCGACATCGACGTCTACAGGACTCTGGTTCGCTACTTCGCGAAGCACCCCAAACTCGATTGGATCGATCTGCACGACCGGGCGCTTTGCACGTGAACGACAACGTGCGTTACTGGATCGCGACCGCGCCGGTCGGTGCGGCGTCTGTGCTGGCCGAAGAACTCGCACAATTTGGCGCGCACGACATTCGCGAGCGCAGTCATGACGTGAAATTTCAAGGCACACTCGAAGTGGGATATCGAGCCTGTCTGTGGTCGCGCACCGCCACCCGCGTGTACTTGAGCTTGGGCTCGATCGATGCCAGCAGCTCGAATGCAGTGTATGAAGCCGTCAAACGCATCGACTGGCGCGAACATCTGGCGAGCGGGGCGACGCTGGCCTGTGATTGCAGCGGCGGCAACGAATCCATCCGGCATACCATCTACGGATCGCAATTGCTCAAGGACGCGGTCTGCGACAATTTGCGTGACGCCACCGGCGAGCGCCCCAACATCAAGCCGGAACGCCCCGATGTGCTGCTGCACTTGCACGTCGAAGGACCGACAGCCTTACTGTCGGTGGATTTTTCCGGTGAGAGCCTGCATCGGCGAGGCTACCGGACCGAGGGTGGCCGAGCGCCGCTCAAGGAGAACGTCGCGGCTGCGGTGCTGCTGCGCGCAGGTTGGCCCGCCATTTGTGAGCGAGGCGGCATGCTGCTCGATCCCATGTGCGGCTCCGGCACTTTCCTCAGTGAAGGCGCCTTGATCGCAGCGGATGCGGCGCCGGCGCTCGATCGCGAGTACTTCGGTTTCACGGGTTGGCGCGGCCACGAGGCGGCGCTCTGGGAACGTCTGCGTGCCGAGGCGCGTGAACGCCGCGCTTTGCGCGCGCCGCGACGCTGCATTTTGGGGTCCGACGCGGATGCGGATGCGGTGCGCATGGCTCTGGCCAACGGCGAACACGCCGCCGTCGCCGAGTGGCTGCACGTTGAGAAACGCAGCTTGAGCGAGATCGTGCGCCCCAAGGGAGAGGGGCTCATCGTCGCCAATCCCCCGTATGGCGAGCGCATCGGTGCCGAGTCGGGCTTGCCGGCCCTGTATTCGCAGCTCGGACAGGTCTTGCGCGAACGCTTCAATGGATGGCAGGCGGCTATTCTGACGGGCAATCCGCCGTTGGCGCGAAATCTAGGTATCTATGCCAAGCGCACGCACCGTTTCTACAACGGCACCATCGAATGCCGGCTGCTGCGCTTCGAATTGAACGAAGCCAGCGAACAGCGCCCGGCTGAAGCCGTGCGCGCGGATTGGTCGAGCCGGCCCGGCGCGCAGATGTTTGCAAATCGATTGCGCAAGAATTTGCAGCGTCTGGATCCTTGGGCTCTGCGCGAGAAGATCGACTGCTTCCGCGTGTATGACGCCGACATGCCCGAATATGCCTTCGCCATCGATCTGTACGGGCGCGGCACGCGCCAAGTCTATGTGCAAGAGTATGCCCCGCCGAAAACCGTCGACCAGGAAAGCGCTCGAGAGCGCCGCCGTGAGGTGCTGGCGGTGTTACCGGAAGTGCTGTCTGTGCCGGTCTCGCAAATCCATTCCCGGGTGCGCAAGGCGCAGAAGGGCAGTGAACAGTACGAGAAGCGCGATTCCCAGGCCGAGCGCCATGCCGTCCAAGAAGGCGGCCTGAAATTTTGGGTCAACTTCCGCGACTATCTAGACACGGGGCTGTTTCTCGATCACCGCCTGGTGCGCGGCATGCTGCGCGACTGGGCAAAGGGCGCGGATTTCCTGAATTTGTTCTGCTATACGGGCAGCGCCACGGTCTATGCGGCCGCGGGTGGTGCGCGCAGTAGTGCGAGCGTGGATTTGTCCAATACGTATCTGGATTGGGCACACGAGAATCTGCTGCTCAATGGTTTTGGCGACACCAAGCACGAGCTGTACCGCGCCGATTGTCTGCAGTGGCTCGAGGATGAGGAGGCGAAGGGCCCGCGCTTCGATTTGATCTTCGTAGATCCGCCGACCTTTTCGAATTCCAAGCGCATGGAGGGGGTGCTGGATGTGCAGCGCGACCATGTGGGCATGATTCGTCGCTCGCTGAAGTTATTGCGACCCTCCGGACGCCTGGTGTTTTCGACCAACTACACGCGCTTCAAGCTCGATGAGCCGGCGCTGGCGGATCTGCACATCGAGGACATCACCGCCCAAACCATCCCCAAGGACTTCGAGCGACATGCGCGGATTCACCGCTGCTTCGTGATTCGGAGCAAATAATGGCAACGCAGCCGCGGTGTGCTTGCGGTATTCTTCCAAGACTATGCGCAATCCCACCCGTATCGTATTGATGATGGCCTTGGGCGTCTGTGCTTGGCCGGGCGTTTCGTCCGCGGCCGAAGATTCAATTAATCCGCCGCCGACGCCACAGGATTGGCAGGCGATCGCCAAACTCCCCGATTGGAGCGGCGTGTGGACGCCGGTGATCAGCGATCAAGTTGCCCAGGAGAAAACCAATCCTCCGCCCTGGTCGCCACAGGTTGCGAAGCAAATGCAGCATATGTATGCCGAAGAGAAGGCCGGCCGCCCTTTCCCCATCATCGATCATTGCTTTCCGACCGGCATGCCGAGCTGGATGCTGATCACGCACAATGCCTTGGAAATTCTGTTTACACCCGGGCGTGTCACGATCTTGGGCGAGGGAGACGGCAATCGGCTGCGCCGCATCTATACCGATGGCCGGCCACATCCCGCCGATCCTGATCCCAGCTTTCACGGCCACTCCATCGGGCACTGGGAGGGCGACACGTTGGTGGTGGACACGGTGGGTCTTCTGCCACAGGTGTATCTGGCAGTGAACGAAGCCGTGGGGGTCCCTAATAACGGCGATATGCACATCGTCGAACGGCTGCATCTGCAAGGGCTCGATACGCTGCTCGATGATCTGCAGATCACCGCCAATAAGGCGCTGTCCAAGCCTTGGAGCACTACGCGCAAGTACTATCGGCAGCGAGCACAGAAGTTCGACATTGCCGAAGGAGTCTGCGAGCAAGGGGCCTTCACTGACGCCGTCGACAAGAACGGCAACGCGATTTTCGCGCCCATCAAATTCCACAACGGCGTCCCCGTAGGCTCCGATTCCAAATGAAACGCGCATCTCTGATTCAATCATCGATAGCCATCGCCATCGCGGCCTTGGGCGGAGCGCCTGCGTTCGCGCATCATTCCTTCGCCATGTACGAACCGACCAAGACGTTGACGTTCAAGGGCACCGTCAAGAATTTTCAGTGGACCAATCCGCACGTCGTTCTTTCCATACTCGTGCAACCGGATGATGGCAGCGCGGCGCAGGACTGGGCGCTTGAAACCACCAGTCCCGGCGTATTGACGCGCGCAGGATGGACCCGTCAGTCCATTAAGCCCGGGGATAAAGTGAGCGTGACCTTGAGCCCGCTGCGGGACGGCTCTCATGGCGGGAGCCTAAACTCCGTCACCTTGCTCGCTACCGGTCAGACGTTGATACCGAAATTCAGCGAGGAAAAACCCGGATTGAAGTAGCAAACTCGCTCCGGGACTGACTATGTGGCGCTGCGAACGGAAAAGTCGCGGCACCGAAAGGCACTCTAAATCGCAACGAGCCCGAATCCTCGTGGTGGACAGCGATCCGAATACGCGCCGCTTGCTCGCCACCCGTCTCATCGCGCTTGCGCAGGAGAAAATCATGACCGAATCATTTGTGCAGGAATCACTGGGCGGGGAGGCCGCGAGTGCTCCTGCTTTCGATGAGGCGCGCGAGGAATTATCGCGCCAGTACCTTACCGATAATTTGCTCGAGTCCAAGGGCAACGTCACTGAATCGGCGCGCTTGGCCAAACGGAATCGCACCGATTTCTACAGGCTCTTGACGCGCTATCGATTGCAGGCAGAGGACTTCAAAAGCCAGAAATCTCTGCCCGCAAAGGATTAGAAAATCGAGGCTGCGTGGTAGTTCAAGTCCGTCTACAGCAGATCGCGCAGGCGGTAGTACAGCATCGCCATCATCAGCGACGGCCGCCGCAGCAGCCGGCCTCCCGGGAAGTTGCGATGCGGTATGCGTGCGAACACATCGAAGCGTTCCGCGGTGCCGGCGATGGCTTCGGCCACCAGTTTTCCGGCGAGGCCGGTGAGCGTCATACCGTGACCTGAGAAGCCCTGTAGGTAGAAGACATTGGGAGACAGCCGCCCGAAATCGGGAGCGCGGCTCATGGTGATGTCCAGATAGCCGCCCCAGGCGTAGTCCACTTTGACGTCGGCGAGCGCCGGGAATATACGCAACATGCGACGGCGCATGGACTCGCCCAGCCGTGGCGGCTGCACCGCGCTGTAGCTAACCCGGCCGCCGAATAACAAGCGGTGATCGGCTGAGCGCCGGAAGTAATCCAGTATCCAGTTGATGTCGGCGATCGCGGCATTGCTCGGGAGCAGCGCCTGCAACCGTTCCTCCTGCAGCGGTTCGGTGGCAATAATGTACGTGCCCACCCCTAGAATTCGCCGTGCCAGCGCCGGCGCTACGTCGCCGATATAGGCGTTGGCGCACAACACCAGATGCGCGCAGCGTACGCTGCCCTGTGCGGTGTGCACGAGGACATCGGCGCCATCCTCGTAGCGCAGCACCGCGGAATTCTCGAAGATTTCGACTCCCGCGTCTTCGGCAGCACGAGCCACGCCTCGAGTGAATTTAAGGGGGTGCAGATGGCCGCTGCGAGAGTCGATCAGGCCGCCGAGATAACGGTCGCTTTGCACGTGTGCCCGCAGTTCCTCGCGATTCAAAAGTTGCGCCGACGTGTAGCCGTAGTCCTGGTGCAGTTCGCGCGCCCACTCATCCAGTTCCACCAAATGCCGAGGCTTGGTGGCAACGTGCACGTGATTGGCCCGATAGTCGCAATCGATGGCGTAATCGCTGATCAACGAGCGCGTCAGATCTAGAGCCTCGATGGACATGTCGAACATACGCCGTGCGTCGTCGCGGCCGACTTGGCCGATCAACGCCTTTTGACTGGTCGCGAGTCCGAATATTGTTTGTCCGCCGCTGCGCCCGGAGGCTCCAAAGCCGACGACGCGTGCCTCGAGCAGCGTGACTTGGTAGCCGCGCTGCGCCAAGTGCAGTGCAGCAGAACAGCCGGCAATGCCGCCGCCCAACACCACCACGTCTGCTCGATGCTCGCCGCGCAACGTTCCTCGGGGGGGCCTGGCGACATCGATAGCGAGGGTTGCTGACGATGCGACCGAGGCTGCGTAGTAGGAAGGGGCAGGTGGAAAGGACAGGCGCATCGGCAATATTTCAGAGGGTAGTGTTTAAAATCTTGTGGCTATTGACAGGATTGGAGGCCTATGAGCCTACACAGGTTTTCGGTCGAAGTGCAATGTTGCTGCATCGCACAAATCGTCGCTAAGTTGCGGAAATGCCTAAATCTTAGCCAATTGTCGCGGCGCGACCGGGACGAGTCAGCGGCAGTGTGGTGTAATACGGTCGTTAAAGAACTCCATCCGTCCATCTGGACGTTTAATATATTAAACATGCCTCGCTTAGCTGTCATCGGGATTCCAGCCGACCGCAGGCTGTGTGGGAAGCACTACTTCCACATGGCGGGCGAGAAGTACATTGAAGCCGTTGCCGCGGGCGCGAATGCGGTGCCGATGCTCATACCCGCTCTGGGGCCTGAGATCGATTTCACGTCGCTGTTGCATGCCTGCGATGGTTTGTTGCTCACCGGGAGTGCATCGAATGTCGAACCTCACCACTACGGAGGACCGGCCAGTCAGCCGGGAACCCTACATGACCCAGATAGGGATGCTACGACGCTTTCGCTAATACCCCGGGCGGTTGCCGCCGGCATGCC
>JAYTXS010000243.1:0-3615 GCA_043742845.1 Gammaproteobacteria bacterium | reverse complement strand
TACTGATCGACGAGAAGCTGGTGAAGCTGCTGGAAAAAATGGGTGTCGATCAGGTCATGGTGCGTTCGCCCATCACCTGCGAGACCCGCTACGGCGTTTGCGCCCAGTGCTACGGCCGCGATTTGGGCCGTGGTCATCGCATCAATATCGGCGAAGCGGTGGGCGTCATTGCGGCGCAGTCCATCGGCGAGCCGGGCACGCAGCTCACAATGCGTACCTTCCACGTCGGCGGCGCGGCCTCGCGAGCGGCAGCGGCCAACGGCGTCGAAGTCAAGTCGAAGGGCACCATTCGCCTGCACAACATCAAGACCGTGCGCCATGAGAAGGGGCACCTGGTCGCGGTGTCGCGATCCGGCGAGTTGGGCGTGGTGGACGAGTTCGGCCGCGAGCGCGAGCGCTACAAGATCCCCTACGGCGCCACCATTACCGTCAACGATGCCGACATCGTCACGGCGGGACAGGCGGTGGCCAACTGGGATCCGCATACCCACCCCGTGGTCACGGAAGTGGCCGGCATGATCAAGTTCTCCGACTTCGTCGACGGCATCACCGTCACGAGCCAGGTGGACGACGTCACCGGCCTCACCAGCACCGTGGTGCTGGATCCGAAGCAGCGCGGTTCGGGCGGCAAGGATCTGCGTCCGGTGGTGCGGCTGACCAATGCCAAGGGCAAGGAAGTGACCTTCGCCAATACCGATATTCCGGCCGTGTACGCACTGCCTGCGGGCGCCATCGTCAGCTTGGAAGACGGTTCCAAGGTGTCGGTGGGCGACGTGATTGCACGTATCCCGCAAGAGTCTTCTAAGACTCGCGACATCACCGGTGGTCTGCCGCGGGTGGCCGATCTGTTCGAGGCGCGAAAGCCGAAGGATTCCGCGATTCTGGCGGAAGTCAGCGGCACGGTAAGCTTCGGTAAGGAGACCAAGGGCAAGCGGCGCTTGATCATCACCAACGAGGGCTCCGACAAGTACGAAGAGCTGATTCCGAAGTGGCGCCATCTCAACGTGTTCGAAGGCGAGCAGGTAGAGAAGGGCGAAGTCATCGCCGACGGCGAGCCGAACCCGCATGACATTCTGCGGCTACAGGGCGTCGAGGCGCTGGCGAACTACCTGGTACGGGAAATTCAGGACGTGTACCGGTTGCAGGGCGTGAAAATCAACGACAAGCATATCGAAGTCATCGTGCGGCAGATGCTGCGCAAGATCGAAGTGGCGGACGCGGGTGATTCGGCGCTGCTGCGCGGCGAGCAGATGGATCGCGGCCGGTTGTTGGACGTCATTGCCAAGCAGAAGTCCGAGGGTAAGCACCAGTCCACCTGGGAACCCATGCTGTTGGGCATTACCAAGGCATCGCTCGCGACCGAATCCTTCATTTCGGCGGCTTCCTTCCAGGAGACCACCCGCGTGCTGACGGAAGCGGCGGTTCGGGGCCTGAAGGACGACCTGCGCGGCTTGAAGGAAAACGTCATTGTAGGACGGCTGATTCCCGCGGGCACCGGCTTCGCGTATCATGCCCGTCGCCGACGCGCGTTTGATGACACCCGCCGCCGCAGCTTCATGGATGTAAGCGGTGGTGTGGGCGACTCCGATGATGCGGTACCGGCGGGGGACACAGAAGCTGCCGAATAAAATAAGAACGATAAGAAGTATCTAAAGATATGGCCTCGGACTGGAAACGGTTCGAGGCTTTTTTTATGTGCGCCCGGCAGCGCGCACTCACTGGGTGGTGGGTGCTGCTACGATATCGTCCGGTTCCACAGCATGAGTTATAGATTCACCCCTTATAGCTCACCAACGAGGAAAGCTTAATGCTCATCCAACGTGCTACGGGCATCACCCGCGCCACATTCATCTTGGCCATCATTGCGTCATGTCTTTCCAGCATGGGTCAAGCA
Organism: Gammaproteobacteria bacterium; assembly: GCA_043742845.1. Lineage (GTDB taxonomy): Bacteria > Pseudomonadota > Gammaproteobacteria > Steroidobacterales > Steroidobacteraceae > Bog-1198. The sequence continues at coordinate 1,721 of JAYTXS010000243.1, read as the reverse complement.
GCGGCCGCCTCAGGGGCAAATCAGGTGTCGGCTATTGCGGATGAATTCTACGGTGCTCGTGCTCGATTCGACCCGCTGAATTACGCGACGGCCAATGGTGACAGTCGGTATGACGACCAACTGGGAATGGCAATCCAGCCGAAGGTACGAGCCCATTATTTCGCTGAAATTCATCGCCTGCAGAAACAGTTGGGCGCAATTTCGCCTGCGCCTTTGAGCGAGGCGGAGCGACTGAACCGAGATATTCTCGCCTTCGAGCTCAACAGCTCGCTTGACCTCGAGAATTTTCCGGAACATCTGCTGCCCTTGAGCCAAATGGACAACGTTCCGAGCACCTTGGCCAACTATGCCAGTGGTGCGGGGTCTCAGCCGTTGAGGACGCCTAAGCAGTATCAGGCCTATCTGAGCCGCTTGCGGCAACTGGCGCCGTGGATCGATCAGGCCATTCTCAATATGCGCGAAGGCATACGCAGCGGCATCGTTCAACCGAAAGCGATTACGATGGCCATGATTCCGCAATTCGAGCAACTGGTGAGTGCGACCCCTGAGACAAGCATTTTCTATACCCCGATTCGGAACCTTCCCCAGCAGTTTTCCAAGCAAGATCAGAAGCAACTCACCGAAGAGTATCGAGATGTGATCGGCAGTCGATTATCGCCATCGCTGCAACGCCTGAATGGATTTCTACGAGACGTCTATCTTCCCGCCAGCAGGGCCAGCGCGGGTCTCGGCGCTTTGCCCAATGGCGCAGCCTGGTACTTGGCTCGCATCAAGAACAGTACCAGTTTGGTGTTGACTCCAGATGCCGTTCACGAGCTGGGTCTTAAGGAAGTGGCGCGGATACAGCAACAGTTCGCCGACCTCGGACCCAAATTAGGCTACGAGGGTCCCTCCAACAAATTGTCGCAATGGGTATTGGAGCAGAAAAAGTTCAAGCCGTTTACTTCGGCTGACCAGGTGCTGGAAGCCTACCAGCGAATCTATGCGCAAGTGAGCAAGCAGCTGCCGGCGTACTTCAATATCCTGCCCAAAGCCAAACTGTCGCTGCAACTCGAGCCTGAGCTGACCCGTGCTACCGCGTCGGATCACTACACGCCCTTGGCGGCCGACGGCTCGCATCCGGGCGTATTTTGGCCGGTGGTGAACGACCCTAAGGACTACAGCACCGTGGGCATGGTGACGCTATTCCTGCACGAAGGCGTGCCGGGCCATCACTTGCATGCGGCCCTGTTGAAGGAGATGAATTTGCCGGATTATCGGAAGTTCAACACCGAAAATCTGGACACCGCGGCCTATACGGAAGGATGGGCGTTGTATTGCGAAACTTTGGGTAAGGAATTTGGGTTCTATGACCAACCGGATGCGTACTTCGGGCATTTGAACAATGAGCTGCTGCGCGCGGTGCGCTTGGTGGTGGACACCGGCATGCACGCCCAGGGTTGGAGCAGGGAACAAGCCATCGCGTACACCGTGGATACGCTCGGATATTCCGATGCCGAAGCTCGGAACCAAATTGAACGTTACATGGCGACCCCGGCGCAGGCGTTGGCGTACAAAGTGGGCGCAATGAAAATCTTGGAGCTGCGCGAGCGTGCCCGGCAGTCCCTCGGTAAACAATTCACTTATGCGCACTTTCATGACGTCGTCATTGGCGACGGAACGCTGCCGCTGCCGATATTGGAAGAGCGCGTCAATGCGTGGATTGCCCAAGAGAAGCGCGG
>JAYTXS010000242.1:0-11977 GCA_043742845.1 Gammaproteobacteria bacterium | reverse complement strand
CGACGGCGACAATGGCCTTCCCCAATGTGGGGTGTTTGTCCCGCAGATAGGCTGCAAATTCCTGTTTGGTCTGCGCGGGGCCAATGACCAGAATCTCGTTCGCTCCCTCGAGCGCGCGTGCCACATCATCAAAAAAATGTGGATCGGCGGGCGACTTGTGGCCGCCGTGCGCGCTCTTGCGGCTGTGCACGCGCTGGTGCTGGTCGTGCGCGTGAATCACGGCGCCGCTCTGCTCAGTCGGACTGAATTGCCAGGTGGTCGCCTTCTGGTGGTCGATCCAGGCAACCGCGTGAAAGTGTGACATTTATGTTTCCTTGATGAATTTGACCGATGGGCCGCAGCGGATGGTCTATTGTATGCCGACGCCGGCCGGCCGCGCATGCGCGTATGTCGGTTTTTTGTCCTACGCGCAGGTGAATTGACATGCCGAATGTGCTGACAATCAATGCTGGTTCCTCGAGCATCCGCTTCGCCCTGTTCGAAGTGAGCCTGCCGCCGGTACGGCTGCTGCAAGGGAATTTGGAACAAATCGGCAGCGACGATGCGTCCTTAAGCGTCGATTTAGGCGACGGCAGTCCGCCCAAGCGCGTCAAGGTCGTTATCAAGGGATCGGCGATCGGGTATCTGATGGATTGGTTGGAGTCCCAGCCGCAGTTCAAGAGCATCGACGGGGTGGGACACAGGGTGGTGCATGGCATGCTGCATGTCGACCCGGAACTGGTCACTCAGGAACTGCTCGATGAGCTCACGGCTATCATTCCGTTCGACCCCGAGCATCTGCCGCGCGAAATCGAATTCATCGAGGCACTGCAACAGCGCTATGGGCAGTTGCCGCAGGTGGCATGCTTCGACACGGCGTTTCATCGCAGCATGCCGCAGGTTGCCACTCAATTGCCGATTCCGCGCCGCTATGCGGAGAATGGCGTGCGGCGCTATGGCTTTCACGGCCTGTCATACACTTATCTGATGCAAGAATTGACGCGCCTCGCCGACCCCGCCGCGGTGCGTGGCCGCGTCATCCTTGCGCACTTGGGCAGTGGCGCCAGTCTCGCAGCCGTACGAGACGGTGAGTGCATCGACACCAGTATGGGATTTACGCCGGCGGCAGGATTGGTCATGGGCACCCGCTCGGGGGACTTGGACCCCGGACTCATGAGCTATCTGGCTCTCACTGAGGGAATGAGTGCGGCGCAATTTCAGACCATGGTGAATCATGAATCGGGCTTGCTCGGAATTTCGGACGTGAGCTCGGATGTGCGCAGTCTTCTAGCGCGCGAGTCCGGCGATCCGCGCGCGGCGCAGGCGCTGGCGTTGTTTTGCTATCAAGTGAAGAAATGGATCGGCTCTTTTGCCGCGGCGCTTGGCGGCGTGGACACGTTGGTATTCGCCGGGGGCATCGGCGAGCACGCGGCGGTGATGCGCGAACGCATTTGCGAAGGGTTGGATTTTCTGGGCATTAAGCTCGACCCCGAGGCCAACGGCCGCCATGCACCGCTCATTTCTACTGCCGCAGGGCGGGTTGCGGTTCGCGTGATACATACCGACGAGGAGTCGGTCATTGCCGCCTTGAGCATCCGCCTGCTGGGATTTGAACCGACTTAGGAGATAGATGATGGATACGGACCTCGCCCAAAAAATCGATGCCTACTGGCGCGCCGCCAACTATTTGTCGGTGGGTCAGATCTATCTCTGCGACAACCCGCTGCTCAAGGAGCCGCTGGCACCTGCGCACATCAAGCCTATGCTGCTGGGACATTGGGGCACCACGCCCGGACAGAACTTCATCTACACGCATTTGAATCGCGCCATCAAGAAGTACGACCTCAATATGATCTACATGTCGGGACCCGGACACGGCGGTCCCGCGGTGGTGGGCAGCACCTATCTCGAGGGCACGTACAGCGAGGTTTATTCCAACATCAGCGAGGACGAGGCCGGCTTGAAGCGGCTGTTCAAGCAGTTCTCCTTCCCAGGCGGGATTCCCAGCCACGCTTCGGCGGAATGTCCGGGGTCGATTCATGAGGGCGGCGAACTCGGCTACTCACTGAGTCACGCGTTCGGTGCAGTGTTCGATAATCCCGAACTTCTCGTGGCCTGCGTGATCGGGGACGGCGAAGCCGAGACCGGGCCGCTCGCCACGTCGTGGCATTCCAATAAGTTTCTCAACCCCGCGAGCGACGGTGCAGTCCTCCCCATTTTGCATTTGAACGGCTACAAGATTGCCAATCCAACGCTACTCGCGCGCATTCCACGCGAGGAATTGCAGCAATTGTTGACCGGCTACGGCTGGAATCCCATTTTCGTGGAAGGCCACGAGCCGATGCCCATGCATGAGAGCATGGCCGCGGCTTTGGACCGGAGCATCGAGCAGATCAGACAATTCCAGGTCGAAGCTCGGACTCAGGGCAAGACGGTGCGTCCGCGCTGGCCGATGATTGTACTTGCCTCGCCCAAGGGTTGGACCGGCCCCAAGATGATCGATGGCAAGGCAAACGAAGGGACTTTTCGCTCGCACCAAGTACCCCTGCCCGATCCTGCGACGAATCCCGAACACCTGAAGCAGTTGGAAAGCTGGCTGCGCAGCTATCGCCCCGAAGAATTATTCGACGACGCCGGGCGGCTGAGGCCAGAACTCAAGGCGCTGGCGCCTAGCGGTACGCGGCGCATGGGTGCTAATCCCAACGCCAACGGCGGCATGCTGCTGCGGGATTTGCGTATGCCCGATTTTACCGAATACGCGGTGCCGGTTCCCAAACCGGGCATCGGTGGTATCGGCGACACTCACGTGCTGGGTCGATTCTTGCGCGATGTGGCCAAATTGAACGCGGCGCCACGTAATTTTCGCATTTTCGGACCGGATGAGACTTTGTCGAATGGCTTGGAGGCGGTGTTCGAGGCGACTAATCGCCAGTGGCTGGCGGCGACGGCCGTGAACGATGAGTTCCTGGCGCGCAGCGGCCAGGTGATGGAGATGCTGAGCGAGCATCAATGCGAGGGCTGGCTCGAGGGCTACCTACTCACCGGGCGGCATGGCCTATTCAATTGCTACGAAGCCTTCATTCACATCATCGATTCCATGTTCAATCAGCACGCCAAATGGTTGAAGGTGACCGCAGGGCTGGCTTGGCGCCGCAAGATCGCCTCGCTGAATTATCTGCTGAGTTCGCATGTCTGGCGACAGGATCACAACGGCTTCACGCATCAAGATCCGGGCTTTCTCGACCATGTGGTCAACAAGAAAGCGGAGATAGTGCGCGTGTACTTGCCTCCGGACGCGAACTGCTTGCTGTCGGTCATGGATCATTGCCTGCGCAGCCGTCACTACGTCAACGTGGTGGTCGCGGGCAAACATCCGGCGCCGCAATGGCTGTCGATGGATTCTGCCGTCAAGCATTGCAGCGAGGGCATCGGGATTTGGCAGTGGGCCAGCAATGATCAGCACGCCGAGCCGGACCTGGTCATGGCCTGCGCCGGCGATGTGCCCACGCTCGAGACTTTGGCCGCCGTGTCCATCCTGCGCCGCGAACTGCCCGAACTCAAAGTCCGCGTGCTCAACGTCGTCGATCTAATGAAACTGCAGCCGGCCTCGGAACATCCGCACGGCCTCCCCGACGCAGATTTCGATTCGCTGTTCACCATCAATAAGCCTGTCATTTTCGCCTTCCACGGTTATCCCTGGTTGATTCATCGCCTCACGTACCGCCGCCGCAATCACGAGAACATGCACGTGCGCGGTTACAAGGAGGAGGGCACCATCACTACTGCGTTCGATATGACGGTGTTGAACGATTTGGATCGCTTTCACTTGGTGATGGACGCCATCACGCGCTTACCCCAGACGGGCAGCCGCGGCGTGTATTTGCAGCAGCAATTGCGGGATAAATTAATAGAGCATAAACGCTACATCGATCAGAACGGACAAGACATGCCGGAAATCAGAAACTGGGTGTGGGCCGCCTAGCCTCGCGGTTCATTGCGCGTCTTGCACCGTCATCGACGCATATTCCGAGCGAGCCCCACGGGCGATGCTGCAGGTTACCGTGACCTCGGCTGCGCCCACCCGCCAGTTGCCTTTGACGTTGAGGACGTTCCCCTCGTCCCAGTAGCGCGCGGTCCAGTTAGCAGGCGTTTGTCCACGGCCGATGATGGATGCGTCGGATTCGTCCCTGCATCAGTCGCGCAATTCGCCGGCGGAGTTGATCATCCTGTCCCCATGGGCGGCCATCGCCGAGGAGGCCATGAGCAACAAGAGACATGACCAACGAATCATTTTGTCACTCCAACGACGTGTGCCCAAGGTTGCGCCACCATGCTGCCGTCAGCAAATCCGCATGCTGGCGGATAAATACGGGAGTCAGCGCCGGCGGTATCGAGAGAAAGGGCAGCCACTGTTCCGGGAACACATCGCGCGGCCCATAGTGAAACCAGGGCTCGCCGCTGGTTTCCTCCTCTTCGCAGGTTGCCCGCGGCAGGTCGCGAAACACACAGTCCGACACCAGGCAGATTTCGTCGTAGTCGTAGAAAATCACACGCCCGTGACTCGTGACGCCGAAATTTTTTAACAGTAGGTCGCCGGGAAACACATTGCTGGCGGCGAGGTCGCGCAGCGCGTTTCCGTAGTCGATGATTGCTGACTCAGCGGCGGCGGGCTCGGCCTCGCGCAGATACAAGTTGAGCGGCCGCAAGCGGCGCTCAATGTAGCAGTGTTCGACGATCAGATCCTCGCCCTCGATGCGGCAGCTCTCGCGAGCTTCGTTCAGCAACTCTTCGGCCAGCGCCGGCATGAAGCGCGCGCGCGGCAGCCGCAGCCGTTTGAATTCCTGGGCGTCGACCAGACGGCCGGCGCGGTCGTGGCGGAACACGAATTGGTAGCGCTCGATGACGTCTTCGCGCGTGCTGGTTTTGGGCGCGCCGAAACGGTCGCGGATCACCTTGAAAACGAGGTCGTGCGAGGGCAGGGTGAACACGATCATGACTAGGCCGCGCTCGCCGGGCGCGTGCACGAAGCTGTCGATGGATTTGTCCAAGTGGCGCTGCAGGTTGAAGTATCGCTCAGTTTTTCCCTGCTTTGCACGGCCGAGCACCGTGTACAACTCGTCGATGGACTTGCGCGGCATGAAGGAGCGCAGCAGGGTGATCGCGGCGCTCACCACCGGCAGATCCACATGGAAATACGATCGCGCGTAGCCGAACACGGAGCCGACGTCGGCACGCGACAGCATCACGGCATCGACCTGTACGCCCTTCGGGGAGTTGGTGAAGGCCAGAACCAAGGGGGTGATCGAGCCGTCGCCGATCAGACGGCCGACGACAAAGGCATGCGTATCTCGGTAGAACAAGGGCTCGATCAACTCGATGGACTCGGGGTGTCCGCGGTTTCTTCCGGACTCGAAATAGCGGCCGATTTCGGCGCTGATGCGGTGCACCGCTGCATCGGCGTCCTCGATTACTGCGCCAAACGGTAGGTCGGTAAGGATTTCGCGCACGGCCGTCGGCAACGAAGTCCCCACCCGATACACCCGGATGGGCACGGTTCCGGAAGCGCGGCCGACGCTGGTGGCGCAAAATTCCACCTCCGGGTTGACTCCCACCGTGCCAAACAAATCGCGCGTCACGGAATTGAAAAATGTGCGATAGAAATCGCTATCGGGGCGGCGCGCAACGATGACCTCGTAGGCGCGCTTGATCTCGATCCACAGCGGGACATCGGTGCGCTTCGCTTGGATTTGCTCAGCGGCGGCGCAGACCGCCCGCGCGACGCGCAACTCGTAGAGTTCGATGCGGGCCACGGCATCGAGCTGGGCCGTATGCCAATCCTCCGCGAGGAAATTTAACGCCGCTCGCCGCGTTATGCGCCCGAACTCCTCGTTATAGAGGCGAAATTGTTCGGCGATTACGGCCGCGTAGTCTTTCGCGGTGACTCCTTCCTTGGTCGCGGCAGCGGCGCTCAATGCCTTTCCAGGGCTCGCTCGTCGTGTCGCTCAATCAATTCGCATTGGGGCAATCACTTCTCCTTGGATTCGGAAATACGCGAGCTTGCTTCTCGGATTCGGACCAGTTTAAATGATCAGAAGCGCATATTTACACATCTGAAATTTCACAGTGTGAATTTCACAAGGTTTTACATGGCGGGATTGATCCGGCAGGGGCATTTTTTAGGCACCAAGCTTCGGTCGCTGCGCAAGCGCAATGGGCTCACTTTGGACGAACTCTCTGCGCGCTGCGTACAAATCGACGCTGCGGGGGCGCCATCGGTGTCTTATCTCAGTATGGTGGAGACCGGCAAGCGTATGCCCTCAGTCGACATGCTGGACATGTTGGCGGGGATTTTTAGCAAGGATGCGCGCTGGTTTCTGGACGAGAACACCGATGTCGAGGTCTCCCCGGCACAGCGCGAGCGCGGCGGCCTCGCGGCCATGCCCTTGGAGCCGGCATTTCTGTTCTCCCATGAATTGCTGCAGAACGCCCTTCCTGAGTTGCTGTCGCAGACCGGCACCACTGGGCGGCAGTTCGCGCAGCTGCTGATCCGGGTGTGGCAGGAGACCCGCCACAATAATTTCCCCGATATCGAGCGCGCAGCCGAGGAGTGCGGCAAGCGCCAGATGCCGCTGGATTTGGACGCCGTCATGGCCATCTGCAAACAGCATTCGCTGCAGGTGCGCTGGTTCGACGGCGATGCCCGCAAGCCCAGCGGCGCGCTGGTGCGATCACAATTCGAAGCGCCGGGGACCGTGCTGATCAATGAGCGCCTGCGCAATCAAGAGGAGCGGCTGAAATACGAATTGGCATTCTTCATCGGCCACAAGGTTCTGCACAATGGCGACGGGGCAATTTCACCGCACAGCTCCCTACACACACTCGACACCGAGGCGTCCGGTTCCGTCGGCGGTATGGGCGCGCAAGATGTGCTGTACGCCTGGCGCGACTTCGAATGCAGCTTTTTTGCCGGCGCGCTGCTCTGTCCGCGCGTGCCGTTTCGGCGGTTCCTGATCCGAGAGGCGCATAGCGTCTCGGCCTGCCACAAGCTCGGCGTAACGCCGGCACTGGTCATGCGGCGCATGACAGCGGTCTCCCCCTATCGCCACTGGCATTTCTTCGATGCGTATGCGCCTGGCTACCTGCGCGCAGTGTATCGCGGCAACGGCATCCCTCTGCCGTGGGGCAATATGAGCCTGGTGTCGGACCCTTGTCCGCGCTGGGCGGTGTTTCGCTTACTGCACCAGAGTCCCACGGCGCCCGCGATGCAAAGGCCCAAGTCGCAAATCTCGGTGATGCAGGACGGCAAACGAGCACGGCTGTACTGCTGCCATTCCCTGCTTACACGCGACGCGGTAGATGAATTGCACGTGATCTCCGTGGGCGTGGATCTGCTGCCGGCGCTTGACGCTCAGGGATTCGACGGCGAGGAGATAGTGAATGCGGTCGCTGAGGCTTGTCGCTTCGGAGGCGGCGACGGCATCATTCCTGAGCGGGCGGCGACCGCCATTCGCGCAGCCTCGCAGGTGCTAAATATTGCTTGGATTGCCGATGCGCTGGATTCACCCGCGAGCGTGATTTGCCCGCGCAGCGGCGCCTGTCCGCGCCAACCCCGGGGATGCGTCTAGCCTGCCGGGCGCGATCGCAAGTGCGCAAGAGAAAACGCGCCGCGCAGACTCGCGTTTCCTCCAAGCAGCGGATCGAAAGCAGAGACGTTGAGCGCCGTTGTCGATGCGTCGGTATTGGTAGCTGCGCTCAAGTTGAGCCGAGATCGGCGGTGACTTTGCTTGTTCTCAGCAACGCCGCCCCACTGGCCGTCAGAACTCGCCGACCTATTGCGCGCGGCAGCGCATGCATAAGTAGGCCTCTGGGGAATGAGAACGGATAGGGCCTATTCACTTTTTCGGACTCTTCGGCGCTCGTTATGACCCGATGCGCTTGCCACCCGCAATTCTCGAAGAAGCCGAACCAGTCGATCGGTTGAAACAGCACGGGTGCCGCCTGGAGTTGTTTCGCCCAGCTGCGCGGTGTTCGGCGGATGCCGGCGTCATCAAAATCCAGAATCCAGAATTTGGCGCACGCCAACAAATCGTCGGCAAGGCCGGCAACTTCGTCGTTGGAAAGGTAAGGCACTACGCCCTCTGCGATCATGAGCGTGCTGGGCGAGCCGTAACGGGCAAAAAGTTTCCTACGCCGCGCACCATCCAGCAAATTCAAGCCAATCCGTTCAAGGTGACAGGTGGGGGTTTGACCGCTCAGCTCAGCATCTTTCAGCTGTATGAGGTTGGGAAAATCGATCTCGACCCAGTGAATGTGGGGCGGAATTTTCATGCGATAGGGGCGCATATCGAGACCCGCACCGAGATTGACTACGCATTTGATACCGCTGCGTATGGCATCTTCGATCAACCGATCGATTGCCGACGTGCGAATGACGACACCCCACCGGGTTACGGCGGCATTGGAAATCGAGCGCGCAATGGCAGCGCCACGCTGCCCGGCCAACCGTGCCGCAAGTGGGTCACGGAAAACAGCATCCGAGCGTTCTGATTCTTGAGCCCTCAATGCCGCTACCCAGAGCGCGGTGTCGGTAACATCCACAATTGACTTGGAACTCGGCGGTGCATGGTTGGGCGGATTGTTAATCATTGACAGCTCATCCCTAGTTTCGGCAACTGCAAAGGCCGACTTTTGTATGCAATCCCCGGCGACCGTCAAAGGCTGGCTTCTGACCATGCGTTCAAATGGATTGTTCGGCTGTGGAATTCTAGTGACTTTGCGTGACAAAGTGCTATCTAATAGCAGGCGCTTCATGGCGGGGAGGAATGATGGGATTGGTAACCGCATTTAAGGCGCGGGTACGGGTTCGATTCGCCGGGAAAGTCAGGCGCACTGGCAAACGGACACTATCTCCGGGGGCCATCATGCTCGCCGCGCCTTCGTTCTGCAGCATGGACAACTCTGCGCTAGACTGAAAAAAAGTCGAGCTGTCCGAAGGATGCATTGCAGGGCGCATGAAAATTCTGTTGATAGAAGATGATGTGGAAACGGCCAATTTCGTGCAGCGAGGTCTGCGTGAGATTGGATATGACGTGACCGCCGCTCGCGACGGGCACGACGGATTGACCCGCGCGTGTGGCGAGGACTGGGATTTGTTCATCGTGGACCGCATGTTGCCGGGTATCGACGGGTTTCAGATCGTAACCACGCTACGTGCCCGGCAGATCATGGGCGCAATATTGTTCCTCACTACCTTGGGCGGCATTGATGATCGCGTATTGGGGTTAAACGCCGGCGCGGACGATTATTTGACCAAACCGTTCGCATTCGCCGAGCTCGCGGCGCGGGTGGCGGCCCTTGGACGCCGATCTCGAAAAGTATCGCCCGAATTGCAGCTTCGAGTAGCGGATCTGGAGTTGGACTTATTGACACACACCGTTCGGCGCGGTACGGATCTCATCGATTTGCAGCCGCGTGAGTATCGACTGCTCGAGTACCTTATGCGTCACCTTGGCCAAGTGGTGACTCGGTCCATGCTGCTCGAAAAAGTATGGGATTTGTACTTTGACCCTCACACCAACGTGGTCGAAACGCATATCAGCCGGTTGCGCGCGAAAATTGACCGAGGCAGGGGTGTTCCGTTGATTTCGACGGTGCGCGGGTCCGGTTATTCGATCAATGCGCATCCCTAGAACTCTCAGCACCTCCAGCTTTCGGCTTACCGTCGTATATGCGGTACAGACGGGAGTCAGCTTTCTGGTGTTGTTCGGGGTCATTTTCTGGTCGACCGCGCGGTTCATGCGTCATCAGATCGACGACAGCGTCTCAAACGAAGTCAACGAAATCATCTCCTCGCCGATATCCGCGACGCCGGAGGGCGTCACGAGTTTAGTCGGGGATATGTCGAGACATGCGTCCGGATTCTATTATATTTGGCAGGACGCCGGCGGCAAGCTGTTGGCGGGCAACCTGCCGGCGGTGCAGCCCCAAATGGGTATTCGCGAATGGAGCGAGAGCCATCGCCGAGCTGCCAAAGAGATGTCGGCCATTCGCGGCCGCGGCGTCAGGATCTGCGGCGGCTACTTGTTCGTCGGCTGGAGTACCCACCAATTACTCGAGATGGGTAGATTCGTTACGGCTGTATTTGGCTGGGGATTGGTGGCATCCCTGCTACTCGCACTGTCGGGTGGCGCGGTGATGAGTACCCGACTGATGCGAAAAATCGAGGACATCAGCGAGACCAGCCGCATCATCGTCAATGGAGATTTGCGGCAACGGGTTTCGGTGCAACACAACGGCGATGAGTTCGACCATTTGGCGCTGAGCATCAATGCAATGCTGAATCGGATCGAGTCTCTGATGAATGACCTGCGCGAGATGACCACCGATATCGCACATGATTTGCGTACGCCCCTGACTCGATTGCGCAACCGATTGGAAGTTCGCGACAATGTCACGGAACCGCAATTGCATCAGGTGCTTGCGGATGCGCGCCGCGACATCGACGTCATTCTGGAGATTTTCAGCGCTCTCGTGCGCATTGCGCAGATCGAAAGCGGAGGGCGCAAGAGTAGATTCACCGCCATAGCCTTCGATGAACTACTCGACACGATCGTGGAAATATATCGGCCATCCGCAGAGGAGCGGCATCAAAGTCTGATTGCGAGCATCGAGCCGCAGCTTAAAGTCACGGGTGATAAGGAACTGCTGATGCAGATGTTCGCGAATCTCATAGAAAATGCGCTTCGGCATACGCCGCCCGGTGCCTCTATTCATTTGACGGCGCGGCGCGATGGGACTCAGGTAGCCGTTGTCATTGCGGATGATGGGCCGGGTATTCCTGAGGACATGCGCAGCAAGGTACTGCAGCGTTTCTTTCGCCTAGAGCGCTCGCGCACCACGCCTGGTAGTGGCTTGGGGCTGAGTTTGGCCACGGCAATCGCGACTCTACATGAGGTGTCCCTGCAGTTGCGTGACAATGCTCCGGGTTTACGGGTCGAATTGCGCTTCGCGCAACCTGCGAATTGGCCTTCTCAACGCCTGTAATTGCCGCTCCGGTAACGGCGCGCTGCGTTCTTTGCGCCGCTGGTGCTTAAAACTATACGAATCCGTAAACCTTTCCGTCTAATTGCGGTGATACCGTGTCCGCGCAACATCAAACTAGCCGGTGCGTTCGGCTTGATCTGGGAAAAAGGGGAGTAGCAACAATGCGGCGGAATTTGCTGTTGCTGTGCTGCATCACGCTGGCCGGTCTCGGCGCGTCGTGCGTGTTGCGACCGGATTCCACGGCCGCGCCACCGATGCCCGACGCCTTTGCGGGCGCCGATCCGGGCGAGAGCAAGGAGTGGCCGAGCCGGGATTGGTATCTAAATTTTGGCAGCCCCGAACTCAACGGCTTGATCGATGCCGCATCCAACGCTAATTTTGATCTAAAGATTGCGCAAGCGCGTATCGCCGAGGCCGATGCTCGCTCGCGTCAGGCGCATGCCGGTATTCTGCCCAGTCTCGACGCAAAAGCGCTCGCCAACCGCTACTACGCGCATTCCTCGCAGGGCTCGCTGCAGGAGACCGACTGGGGCGCATTGCTGTCGGCGAGCTATGAGCTGGATTTCTGGGGCAAAAACCGCGCGTCCGCCGATGCGGCGCATTTTCAGGCGGTGGCGTCGCGGGCCGATCGCGATACGGTCGCCCTAACCATGCTGGCGGGCATTGCTGATGGCTACTTTCAAGTGCTGTCACTACGTGAACGCATCGCGCTTGCGAAAGACAGTGTGAAATCGGCGCGCGACTTGTTGTCCGTCACTTCCAGTCGATTCGACGCCGGAATGGCGAACCCAGTGGAACTTGCGACACAGCGGGCGACGCTCGCTGCCGCGGAGTCGACCGTACCGGAATTGGAGCAGACAGAATCGGAGGCCGAGGCCGCGCTTGCGGTGTTGTTGGGGCGGCAACCGGAAGGATTCAATGTCGTCGAAATAGCGCTCGACACCGTTCGGGAGCC
>JAYTXS010000241.1:0-6509 GCA_043742845.1 Gammaproteobacteria bacterium | reverse complement strand
TCCGAATTCGGTTCCCGTCGCCTCATCCTCGCCGGCATGCATGCTATACATGCTGGTGTCCGTCAGCTGGGGCATCATGTTCGTGTCCGAGGCACAGGCGCTCGTGCAGTTGAACGCTCCGGGGGAGATACGAGGTCGCGTCATCGGGGTGTTCTCGATGTTCGCTATGGGCTCGCGCACCTTTAGCGGATTGAGCGTCGGCCGGTTGGGCTCGATCATCGGCATCCATAACTCGCTGAGTTACATCGCAGCGGCGTTGCTGTCTGTGTATGTGGCAATTTTCGCGATTCGATACGGGCGCGGCGGTTGGCGCGCGGGGACAACGGTGTGACTGCGCCCAACGATACTGATTTTATGCAGCGCGCCCTCGGACTCGCGCAGCTTGCAGCGTTGGAGAACGAGGTCCCGGTTGGCGCGTTGCTCGTGTTGCAGGGCGAAGTGATCGGCGAGGGGTGGAATCGTCCGATAGCGGACCATGATCCCACTGCGCACGCGGAAATCATGGCGCTACGGGCCGGTGCGCAGCGCCTGCGCAATTATCGGCTTGCACGAACCACGCTCTACGTCACCTTGGAGCCTTGTGTGATGTGCATGGGTGCGGTGTTCAATGCACGCGTGTCGCGGGTGGTATTCGGCGCCTGGGATCAAAAGGGCGGTGCTTGCGGCAGCATCGTGGATTTGCCGCGTGAACCAAAGCTCGCGCATCATATTGACGTGTTCGGCGGGGTGTGCAGCGACGAAAGCGCTGCACTGCTGAGACAATTCTTCGAGACGCTGCGCTAGTTGAGAGTGGCGGCGCCAGCCCCCCAGACCCATTCCAAGAGGTCGCGATAGCCGCGCACGTTATCGACATAACGTACCGGCTCCCATCCGCGCGCATAGCCGTTTTCGGTCTGGGTATACCAGTGTTCCTGCTCGAGCAGCGGCAGAAATTCACGCACGTCCTGCCAGGCGTCCGGGTCGCGCCCCGCTTTTTGCGTCAGTACCCTGGCGTCCTCCAAATGCCCGTAGCCGATGTTGTAGGCCGCGAGCGCAAACCATGTGCGATCCGGCTCGGGCACGTGGGTGGGAATTTTCTCATAGACCTGGCGGAAATAGCGGGCTCCGCCAAAGATGCTCTGCCGGGCGTCGGAGGGGTTGGTTACTTTTGCCTCGTTCGCGGAATTGATGGTCAGCTGCATCAGCCCCTTGGCGCCCGACGCTGAGGCTGCGCTCGGATTCCATTTTGACTCCTGATAGCCGATGGCGGCCAGCAAGCGCCAGTCTTGGCTGCTTTGCTCTGCGGCCTCTTCGAACCACTTTCGGTAGAGCGGCAGGCGGCTTTGCAAGTGACGCATGAAACCGCGAGCACCGACGAATTCCAAGTCCTCGGAGCGGCCGTAGTAGCGCTTGACGATCGCGGCAAGTTCGCCATCGACGCTGAGATGCGCGAAGTAGTTGCTCATGTCGTGCAAGAACCCAGGGTCACGGGTGCTTGCGGCCCACGCGAGGGACTGACTGCCGTTGAAGTCAAATGCAATACGTAGTTCCGGATGAGCGTCATGCGCCAACGCGAATTCTGTTGAGTCCGCAATCGTGTAATCGATGCTGCCATCGGCGACCTCGTCGAGCAGCGCTTGAGTATCCGTACTCGAGTTCTCCACCCATACCAGGTCGGGGTGCAGATTTCGCGCCGCGTGCAGGGTCTTTGCATGCGAGCTGCCGGCAGCTATTTCCAGAACGCCGCTGCCGATTTGGACAAGAGATCCCGGCCTGACCGCGCCGCGCCGGAATATCAGGTGCTCGCGCACCCGCTGATATGCGGGACCGAATTCCACACCGGGGATGTCATGGGAGGGCACCTTCAAGCCGGCTGCAGCCAAGTGCGCATGGCCCGAAGTCAGCGCCGCATAGATCTCCGCGTAGCTGCGTACAGGCGTTATCTTGAGCTTTACTCCTAGTTCATCAGCGAAGCGTCGCGCCAGCTCGTATTCCGGGCCCTCCGGCATATCGTCCGGCCCGCGATAATAGGCCAGCGGACCATTGCGCGTGACGACCCGGAGCTCGCCCAACGTCTTGATCTGGTCGATCAGACTGGGCAAAGGAGTGCACGTGCCCAGCAACGTGACGGCGGACACCGAAATGATGACCTTCGTCCAACGCTGCCAATTCGTATTGAGATTTAAATTACGCACGGTCGTGAGCTGCTTAGAGTCCCGTGAGGCTGGGCGAGTTCTGTTCTTGAGACAGGCCCGTTGCCGATGCGCTAGAATAATCCTTTATTTCCCCCTACGGACCCTTGACAAATGCGTTTCTATCATCTCTGACTATCAGGTCACATTGCACGTCGCTTAAGTTAATGCCGTAAAAACTTAAGTAAACACTGCAATATCTTAAGTTAACAGGAGAGGTACCGAAGTGGTCATAACGGCGCCGACTCGAAATCGGATGGTCGGGTAATTCCGGCACGTGAGTTCGAATCTCACCCTCTCCGCCAATTAAACAGGCCCCTTTCTAGGGGCCTTTTTAATTGCTGCGATTTGTTTAACGGCTTTCGGCACAGCCGACGTTTGTAGGACATCACTGGCAGCAGATTGCGATGCCGTGGGATAGCAACCTGGTACGCATTGCATCGATGATCAACGTGGCGCGGCGTGATATTAGTAAAAGAGGTAATTATGAAATTTACAAACTTAGCGGCCGGTTGTGGCATGGCACTGATCGCACTGTTCGCCAGCATCTCAGCGCAGGCCGCCAGCAAAGCGGAAATCGACGCCAGCGTCGGCACGGCTCTTACGCATTTCTCGGCGATGAATCCCTCCCATAAAGAGTTGTTGCATAAGTCGGTGGGGATACTCGTATTCCCGCGCATCACTAAAGGCGGCGTCGGTGTCGCGGGTGAATATGGTGAAGGCGTGCTACGCGTCAATCACCAAACGGTGGGCTATTACAGCCTGTCATCGGCGTCTATCGGCCTAACCTTGGGCATCGCCAAGCACAGCGAAATCATCATGTTCATGACGCAAGATGCACTCGATAAATTCACCAACAGCAAGGGTTGGTCAATCGGCGCGGATACAGGGGTCGCCCTGGTCAAGGTCGGCGCCGGCGGCGAATATGATACCGATACCCTTAAAAAGCCGATTATTGGATTCGTGTTTCGTGAGAAGGGTTTGATTGCGGATCTCTCGCTGGAAGGTACGAAAATCAATTCGATCGAGCGATAACGATCCGTCGCGGCACGGTTACATAGTGCCGCACAGGAAACTTCAGCCATAATTTTCGAGGTATGTCATGGGTAACAAGACAGAAGACAGCAAGCGGCGCCGCCGTGCTCCACTCGATACTCCCACCGATCTGAAGCCGGCCGCAACGCGTGACATCACAGGCGCCATGAACGCGATACTGGCCGATGTCTACGCACTGTACTTCAAGACCAAGAATTTTCACTGGCACTTGAGCGGCCCGCATTTCCGCGACTATCACTTACTGTTCGACGAGCAGGGCGATCAGTTATTCGCGATGGCGGATCCGATCGCGGAGCGCATTCGCAAAGTCGGCGGATCGACCATTAGATCCGTCGGTCATGTAGCACGCCTACAGCGCGTGAAAGATAACGACGCAGAGTACGTGGATCCCAAGGACATGCTCGCAGAGCTGCGCGAGGATAATAAGGACTTAGCAGCGCGCCTGCGCGAGGTTCACGACGTGTGCGACGAGCACCGAGACATTGCCACCGCCAGCTTGATCGAGGTTTGGATCGACGAAACCGAACGGCGCACGTGGTTTCTGTTCGAGGCAGGCCGGCAAGGTGACTCGGGCAAGTAAAGGGGTTATGGCGCCGCGGCTATCAAGCGAATGCGGGTAATTTCCGAGGGCACGCCGAAGCGATTCGGCGTGCCCCAGTAGCCGGTGCCTCGGCTTACGTAGACCCATAAATTCTTCAATCGGTACAGCCCGCCTGCGAAGGGCTGGAAGAATCCGATAAACAAATTCCACGGCCAAAATTGGCCGCCGTGAGTGTGTCCCGAGAGCTGCACATCGAAGCCCGCGCCGGCGGCCACATCTGCCGAATTGGGTTGGTGAGCAAGCAAGATCCTTGCTCCGGCATCGGCGGGTGCACCGCGCAGAGCGGCTACCGGGTCACTGTGTTGACCCGCGTCAAAATGATGAGCGCTCAAATCCGTAACTCCGGCGAGTACCAAGGAGGCGCCGTTATGCCTCAAGACCACATGTTCGTTCTTGAGAACCCTCAAACCGAGTCCAGCCGTGTGGGCTGAGAGTTGTCCGACGCTGCCATCGACTAAATCGCCGGTCACGGCAATCAGATCCGCCTTCAGTCCGTTGACGCGAGCGACGACTCCCTCGACGAAACCGCGTTTGATGGTGGGTCCCACATGCACATCGCTGATCTGAGCAATCGAAAAACCGTGCAGAGCCTTGGGGAGGCCGGAGATGGGGATCTCGACATCGACAATGCGTGGCCGGCGGCGCGCGATTACAAGACCCGCGAGCGTGACCAACGCCGTGAGCACCAAGGTCCAGCGCGTGGTTGGGATCGCCCAAACAGCAGCTCGGTGCGCAGGCAACAACACAAGAGCGCCCAGCAGCACGATATCGCGCAGGAGCGTGAATACGAACAGTGAGGAAAAGAATCCCATGGACAGGAGTCCAATCCACGAGAAAAGGTCCGCCAACCGCGGATTACGGATGGACCGATTGCGTTCCGACAGAGGGATGACTACGCAGCAGGCAATCAAGAATGCGATACCGGTGCACATTGCGATCGCACCGATCGATAATGCCGGCAGCAAACGCCAGCCAATATAGCCAGGAACAGAGAGAATCAGCCATAGGGGGCTCAGGAAGACGCGGCGCACAATCACCCAGGCGACTTAGGGACGGTGAAGCGCGAGTTCAAGGCTCCCGCGTGGACTTGCGCAGGGATGCCATCCCCTTGAATTCGACAAATTGAGTGGTTGTCGCCCACAGATAGTCGCCATACAGGAAAGGTTCGAAATGCGCCGCACCCGGTAGCGGCAGCGGCCGGATCTCGGCGTCGGCGCGCGCTTCATAGAAAAACGGGATGGACATTCGTTGCCTGCCTGTTCCGATGACGCGATGTTCCGTTGCTTTGATTTGCCCCCCGCACCAACGCTCGAGCACTTTACCGAAATTGACCGCCAGACCATCGTCGCTGGGAGGCACATCGAGCCAGACGCCGCTGCGATGTCGAGCCTGCAAACCCGAGACTCCGTCCTGCGCCAGGAGCGTGAGAAAACCGGAATCGACGTGTGGCGCGCCATTGACGTAAAAGCGCCCGCCGCCATGGCTTACCCACACGCCGGGATCTGTTCGCGCCGCTTCATCGACGTCGGTCCGAAGTGGATAGCGCAGCAGCCGCAATGTGGATAAACCCTTCTCGAAAGACGCATCGAAAAAGTGCTGCCCGAGCGATAGACCACGCGCAATTGACCGCATCAACGCGTGGCTTACTTTCTCCATGCCGCGATAGTAGGCAGCCGCCGATTCGCGCCAGCCGGGCAACGCCTTGTCGGACGGCAATGGAGTGGCTTCGCGCAGCGGGTCACCGTCGTGAACTACCGTAGCGCCGTAAACGAGGTCGGCTCCCAAGTCGATGCCTTCTTTGGCGGTGAGGAATCCGGTCTGCAATGGGAACCATCCCCGATACACATTCGGGTGCGTGGGATCAAACTTTTGGCGCCATAGTTTGCGGGTTTCGCTCTCGGGCAGATCAAACAACCGCAACAGATTCGCTCGCGCCGCACGCCCCGCCGGCACATCGGCCGGCAGACCCGTAACCACCATAAAACCGGAAGTTGCCGCAGCCGCCATGATTGCTTCGTCAGCGCCCGCTCGCTCGCGCGAAGCGGCGCCGAAAAGCGGACCGATATCGATGCAGGGAATCGGTTGATCCATCGAAAGATCCGGCGAGCGCACTCGGCCCTATATCGATAGAATATACCCGTGGATGGCGAGCGGGAAACCTGGTCTCGTTAATCGCCGTTTGCCGTCGATGCGGCGCGCAGCATCGAAAAATTCAAACAAGCAACCGCGGGACGTTTCATGGGTCCTTATGTCGACTCAGTTATTTCCGATGAGGTGATGCCCGCGACGACCGGCGTGGTCGTGATCGGCGGCGGCATCATAGGAACGTTTGCCGCGCTGACTCTGGCCAGCCGCGGGATACCGGTGGTGCTGTGTGAGAAGGGCTACATCGCATGCGAGCAGTCCAGCCGCAACTGGGGCTGGTGTAGGCAGGCGGGCCGAGACGTTCGGGAAATGCCGCTGATCGTGCAGAGCTTGCAGTTGTGGCGCGACATGCACCGTGTGACGGAATCAGACACCGGCTTTCGCCAGTGTGGAGTCCTGTATGTGGGCGAAAGCGATGCCGATGAAGCGCGCTTTGCGGACTGGACGCAGTTGGCTAAACCCTACGATATCGACGCTCTCATCGTGCGAGGTGGCGAACTCGCGGCACTCATGCCGGGAGCGAGCCGCACATACGC
>JAYTXS010000240.1:0-2090 GCA_043742845.1 Gammaproteobacteria bacterium | reverse complement strand
ATTTGTTCGGTGAGGCTAGTGCCTGACCGCGGCATGCCGACGACGAATACTGAGCGTTCGGACCCAAGGCCGCCGCAGCGCAGCGCCGCGAGCGCATTTTGATCGAAGGCCGCGAGAATTCGCGTGACCCGCAGTGTCATCTCCTCGCGGTCGTAACGCAATCGGCTGCGACGCGCCAGCTCGTTGCCCAGACGATGATGCTCGAAGGCCGCATCGCGCTCGTCGATGTCATCGTAATACTTGCCGAGAGCATGATGCAGGTTGATGGCGTGTGCTACCGCCAAGCCACCTGCCAGCACGCGCTCCGCCGCGTCGCGCCACGACACGTCGGCCGGGCCCATCTTGCGCACGGCCGCGAGGCTGGTCAGCGCCTCGGGCAGCTGCGGGTCGATGGCCAAGGCTTCGCGCAGCATTCCTTCCGCCTGATCGAATCTGCCGTGGTCGATGGCTAGGCTGCCGAGCAACGCGAGCGTATCGGCGGCGCCGGGACGCAGCGCGAGCGCCCGCCGTGCGCTCCCTTGCGCATCCGACAGTCGCCCCAGGGCTCGTTCGGACATAGCGCGCGCGGTGTGAAGCGCAGCATGCTCGGGAGCAAGCTTCAGTCCGTCATGGTATACGCCATCCGCCTCGTACAATAGATTCAACGCAAGCAAGGAGTTGCCCAGATGCAGATAGGCTTCCGGCAGCAGCGGCTCGAGCTGCAGCGCGCGTCGGCAGTGCTCCATCGCGGCGTTGAAGTCGCCCAGGCAGTGCAGCACGTGACCCAAGTTCGAGTGCAACCGCGCATTGCGCGGATCTCGCTCGAGCAAGTCGCGATAGCAGCTAGCCGACTGCTGGTAACGCCCTAGCCCTGCCAGCAAAGCCGCAAACTCGTCCAGGATCTCGTTGCGCGGCTCGCGCGCCAATAATTCCTCGTAATGGGGGATCGCCTGCGCGGCGCGACCCGCTACCGTCAGCGCGCGCGCAAGCTGCGTGATGGCGCCAATAAAACCGGGGCGTAGTTCGATCGCCCTTTGCAAGCTATGGATCGCCGCTTCGCGGTCGCCGACCTCCAGAAGCGCGCTGCCCAAGTTGCGGTGCGCCTCGGCGAGTCCCGGTTCGAGCGCGATCACGCGCCGATACCCCGCAATCGCCGCCGCGAGAGCGCCGCGAGCGCGCTCGGCATTGGCAAGGTTGCCGATTGCGGCGGCGAAATTCGGTCGCAGCGCGAGCGCGCGTCGGCAACTGGCGATCGCGGCATCCGATCTTCCCAGCCGCAGCAGTACTTCGCCTAAATCGTTATGCGCGTCGGCGAATTCGGGGCGCAGAGCGATGGCTTGCGCGAAGCTCTGCGCTGCCCGTTCGAACTGGCCCTGTGCCTCGAACCCCTGGCCCATCAGATAGTGTGTCTGCGCATCGCGTGGCGCTGAAGCGCCGGGCGTAGCGACGCCCGGCGTAGCGACGCCCGGCGTAGCGACGCCCGGCGTAACGACGCCCGGCGTCTTGCCGCAGCAGTGTTTGAACTTGCGGCCGCTGCCGCAGAGGCAAGGCTCGTTACGTGCGGAGGGCATCTTGAATAAAGACCTGGCGCGATCCGCCTAGCGACGGTAGCGCACGAGTGCGTCGCCGAGCGTTTCGCGCAACGGGCCCAGCCAGGTTTCGTAGCGGCGCCACTGATCGAGGCCTTCACGGAAGATGGGCCGGCGCACCTGCTCAGAACTCGCCGTGCGAATGCTGCGCTCGGTGCGGTAAAATTCGACGCACGCCGGCTCGAAGGGCAATTCGCAAAAATCGAGGATGCGCCGCACGCTGGCCTCGAGGCCATCGACCACGTCCTCGTGAGGTACTCGCAGCACCCTGCCCGGAAGCGCAGCGTCCCAGTGCTCCATTAGTTCCAGGTAAGTGCGGTAGTAGCGTGCGATGTCCTCGATGCTGTAAGTAAACTCCTGGCCGCGCGCGAACAGCTGTTTAAGGTTGCCGAAGCAGCAGGCCATGGGCTCGCGGCGCGCGTCGATAATCTTTGCATTGGGAAACATCAGATGGATGAAGCCGATATGCCGGAAATTGTTCGGCATCTTGTCGATGAACCGCGGCTTGCCAGTCCTGTAAAC
>JAYTXS010000239.1:0-8654 GCA_043742845.1 Gammaproteobacteria bacterium | reverse complement strand
TCGAGCTGGCTATAACCGAGAGCTTCTGCGCCATCAACCTCTTGGATCATGAACGGCAGGCATTGAATTTCGGCGTCGCTCCGCGTTTGCCGCGCGAGTTCGTGGCGGCGATGGACAACGTTCCCATCGGTATTCGTTACGGTTCCTGTGCCGCCGCGGTGTACTTGGCACGCCAAATCAGCGTTGCCGACATCGACACCGACGCCCTGTGGGAGCATCGGCGCGAGGCGGCGCAGCACGCGTCATTGCGAGCCGCTTGGTCCGCGCCGATCGTCGCCTCGGATGGCAAGGTGATGGGCACATTCGCGGTATATAGGCGTCAGACGGGCATTCCGTCGTCCAAGGATCACGAGCTGTTGTTGCGGATGGCGCAGATCGCCGGGATCGCGATCGAGCGGCGCGGCGCCGAAGGCGCGCTGCGCAACAGCGAGGCGAAATTTCGCGGGCTGTTCGAGAGCATGATGGAGGGTGTCTACCAAACCTCGCATGACGGCCGCATTCTAGTGGCGAATCCGGCGTTCGTGAACCTGTTGGGCTACGCCTCCGCGGAGGAGCTATATCAGATTCCGGCGGGAGCGCTGTACTGGCAACCCGGTGACCGGGAAACGTTCTTGCGCAGAGTGCAGAGCACGGGCGAGTTGCGCAACGAGGAATGCGTACTGCGCCGCAAGGACGGCAGCATGGTTGTGGTGATGGACTCGAGCCGGGTGGTCCGCGACAAACAGGGGCGGGTCTGCGGCTACGAGGGCACGCTCACCGACATCACGGAGCGGAAGAAAGCCGAAACAGCCGTTTTTCAGGCCAAAGAGCGCGCCCAGATAACGCTGCAGTCGATCGGCGACGCGGTCATCACGACCGACTCCGAGGGACGCATCGACTACATGAATCCGGTCGCGGAAAGCCTCACGGGATGGGAAAATCGCGAAGCCGAGGGAAAGCTCATCAGCGAGGTGCTGACGGTGGTCGATGAGTCGACACGTGAAGCGGCCGAAAGTCCGGTCGTGCGCTGCCTGCGGGAAGGACAGATGCTGGGATTGGCCGAACACACGGTGTTGCTCAACCGCCGCGGACAGGAGCTCGCCATTCAAGACTCGGCAGCTCCTATCCGAGACCGCGCCGGCAACCTGATCGGCGCAGTCATGGTGTTCCATGACGTGAGCAAGGAGCGGCGCCTGCACCGGGCTCTGCACTACCAGGCCAGCCACGACGCGCTGACGGGTCTGATCAACCGGCGCGAATTCGAAAATCGACTCACGGCCGCGGTCGAGAACGCGCGGCTGGATGCCACTGTCCGTCATGCGCTGCTGTATCTTGATTTGGATCAATTCAAGCTGGTGAATGACACCTGCGGGCATCCGGCGGGCGATCAGCTGCTGAAGCAGATCACCGGAGTCCTGCAAACCCGGGTGCGCAGCGGCGACACTCTTGCGCGCTTGGGCGGCGACGAGTTCGGCATATTGCTGCAGAACTGTTCGCTGGATCAGGCGCTCGGTATCGGAGAGGGCCTGCGCCAAGCCATCCGCGATTTTCGCTTCATATGGCAAGACGGCATGCTCGAGGTCGGCGCGAGCATCGGCATCGTTGAAATCAGCAGCGAAACGCCGACGGTCGCGAATGTCATGAGCGCCGCAGACGTCGCCTGCTATTCGGCGAAGGATTCGGGGCGCAACCGCGTCCAGCTGTACAAGCCCGACGACGTGCCGGAGCGGCATCGCGAGATGCACTGGGTATCGAAGCTCACCCGCGCCTGCGATGAAAGTCGCTTCGAATTGTACTACCAGCCCATCGTCCCGATCGGCGCAAACGTACATCTACATCCGCGGGAACATTTTGAATTGATGCTGCGCCTGCGCGACGAGTCGGGGTCGTTGGTGACGCCGTCTGAATTCATTCCGGCGGCTGAGCGCTACAACGTCATGCCGTCGATCGATCGGTGGGTAGTGCGTCAGGCGCTCGATCGGCTGGTGCATCGCGGTGGTTCGGGAGTTAAGCCCTTCACTGTGGCGGTCAATCTGTCGGGAACATCGCTCAACGATGAACGCTTTCTCGAGTACTTGATCGCTGAGCTCAGCACCGCTGAATTGGCGCCGGGCGCCATGTGCTTCGAAATCACAGAAACGGCCGCCATCGCCAACTTGGGCAACGTGGTGCATTTCATGCGCGAGCTCAAGGCGCGCGGCTGCCATTTCGCGCTCGATGACTTCGGCAGCGGCTTGTCGTCATTCATGTACTTGAAGACCCTGCCGGTCGACTATCTGAAGATCGACGGGCAGTTCGTGGAGAACGTGACTCGCGATCGCGTCGATCGCAGCATGGTGGAGGCGATCAGCCAAGTCGGCAAGACCATGGGCATTCATACCATTGCTGAACGGGTTGAATCGCCGGAGGTGCTGGAGGAGCTCGGGCGATTGGGAATAGGCTTCGCACAGGGCTTTCATATTGCCGAGCCTCGCCCGACCGAGGAATTCCCGTATCTGCGTCGACCCTGACGCGGGGCGAGCAGGCCTGCGCTAAAATGCATAGCTGACACCGACGCTGACGGTGTAGTGGGGAAAGACTTGGTAGCCCACCAGATCGCTGTAGACCGGAATTTGAGCGAACCCGTACACTTTCAAGTCGCCCGCGACGTTCGCCGTCAGGCCGGGGCTGATATAGGCCACGTAGCCTGCGGTGTCGGTGATATCCGCGAGCGCGCCTTGATCGACTCCCTTGTGCGTCAGATTCACCTGCAGTTGCGGCGCCCATTTCGGCTGGGCTTCGTAGCGCATCCCGACACTTAAGGTCGTGGCATTACCCGGACGAAAATCGTACCCGGGTTGATCCTGTTTCGTGGTGAGTGCACTTTGGAATTGGATGTTGGCGAAAGCTTCGAAATTCTCGCCTACAGGCTGGTAGTAATACGCGCCGAGGAGGATATCGGTGCTGCCGGTGCCCGGCTGCAGGCTGGCATCCAGCGGCGTTCCGGCGGCGGGCCCGTCATTGAAGCGCACGCTAGCGCCATACTGACCTGTGGGAAGCTTGAATCCCAACTGCACGCCAAGATTGTGATTGGGCAAGAAACCCTGGTAGGCGCCGACGAGCTTTAAGTCTCCAATACTGGAGCTGCGCGAACCGCTTGGCGGCGGCAGCGGCTCGCCCGAATCGTACTCGCCGTACGTCGTGTGCGTACGAATGACGAAGGGCACTCGTAGTGCGATTTTCCAGTCTGAACTTGGGCTGTAGTCGATACCCACAGTCACGTAACGATTCAGCGTCTCGCGCTCAAGTTCGCTGCCGTCCGGTACACCCGAGACTGCGCCTGTGCCGCTGCGCAATTGATCTTGATGAATGTAGTCGTATTCCAGGCTCAGGCGCCAACCTGGCAATGCCGAGTAGCCCAGGGCAGCGTCGGTGTTCAAGGTGCAGCCGCAGGCGGCACAGGCCCACGACGAGGCGGGCGCCACAGTCAGGCATGCGGCGGCCAATGCCGCGCGCTTCTTTGAAATGTTCACGGATCTCTCCCTGGTGCTCGCAAGCGAGCGCTCTTGAATCTGAAAATGACACGCCCGCACGTTGTGAACGTGCGTTACGTCGCGCGGTAATCAGGCGAGGGAGGGAGGTCCGCGCGCTCGATGAGCGCGGGGCGGCTGAGAACTCAAGCGCGCCGGTTCAGGAGAGAGTCGTTCGAAACCGGCGATTCTCCCGGGGGGCTCAAAAAACATGAGATGGGAAATCGGCCCCGTGGCGGGTGCACTACCGAAGGGACAATTCTGGAAGTCGGCGTGCGCTGGGGAATGCTGATGATGCGCGTGATGATCAGGCGTGGCGGCATAGGCGCCGGGGCATAATTGCAGCCGAAACGGCGCGCCGCCTGCCGGCATGAACCCGACCGGGATGTAGGCACGAAATAGCAGCGCGGCCAACAGAACGATGGCCAACGCGGCGGGTCGCCTACCATTACAGGACTGGTTTCGCATACTCTTGACGGCAACGATGCCAGAGGGCGCTGCATTGCACCAGTGGCAATGGGCGCCAGTCACCCATTCTATTCAAGTAAACCCAGTGGACGAGTCCCGCCATGCAGTTTGAGTTGCAGCCGAACATTGAAAATCGTTGGGTCAGGTTGGAGCCGCTGCACAACGAGGACTTCGATGCCCTGCATGCGGTCGCATCGGATCCCCTCATCTGGGAGCAGCATCCGAACAAGAATCGCTACCAGCGCGACATTTTTGCCACTTATTTTCAGGGCGCCATCGAGTCGCGGGGCGCCCTTCGGGTGTTCGACAACGCCACCGGCGAGTTGATCGGCAGTTCGCGTTACTACGATTTAGACGCGGCGCTGCGCGCCGTTGCGATCGGCTACACCTTTATCGCCAGAAGTCATTGGGGCGGCCAGTACAATCGCGCACTGAAGTCTCTAATGCTCGAGCACGCGTTTCGATTTGTCGATCGGGTGATATTCCATGTCGGCGCCTACAATCTGCGTTCACGCAAGGCCATGGAGAAGCTCGGCGGCGTGCTCATCGGGGAGGTGGCTATGAGCTACTTCGGAGAACCAAGTCATCAGAACGTCATATACAAGATTGACGCGATTGACTGGCGCCGCTCGAGTTAGCAAAAGGCGCTCAGGCGGCGGCGGCCGTGACACTGCTTTCGCTGCGGGCCTGCGCGCAAGACATCCGTGATGTCGCCAGTGATCTATGTTGCCCGACGCGGCTGGCACATCGATGTGGGATTTGCGCGAGCTGATCTTAAGCCGCCGTTAGAATCGCTAGCGTGCGAATTTCCCGGCGTACGCTATTTGTTTCTCGGGTTCGGCGATCAGCAATATCTGGTCGCGAAGACGCACAACGCTCCCGTGTTGCTCGCTGCTCTTTGGCCGGGTCGCGGAATGTTGCTGACCACGGGGCTAAAAACCCTGCCCCAAGACGCCTTTGGGGCAGCCCACGTAGTCGCCCTGAGGGTGGCGCCGCAGCAACTGATCGATGCTCAGATCTTTGTATGGAACTCGTTGGACCGGTAAACCGGTAGCCAGTCCTCAGCGCGTGGGCCGTATGATGGCAGCTTGTATTTTGCCGCAGCGCCACGGTATTGCGCCTTCCATACATGCAACACCTGGGCGGCGGAAGTCCTCAAAGCGGCTGCACTTCCCATCCACAGTGCCGGTGTGGTGTTCGCCGGTCAGCTGTGGACGCCAGTGCACCGTGTGGAGCGCGATTCAGCGGTTCGGTCGCACTCGCAAAGTCCTCCTGCCCCCACCCAATAGACGCGCTGTGTAGCTAATTGCAGGGCGCGGCAGATGACGCGTGCGGATGTCGTCCGCCGTCCTACACAAGGCGCTAACGCTGTACTGATGTATTCGCGAGACCCTAAGACAACGACATGGTTGGCGCGATCATTGCCAGCGGAATCTCATTCCCACCCACACCGCTCGTGGCTGCGCGGGAGACACGGCATTTTCATGGGTCCAAGCATCCGGGTCGGCGCGATAGGAGCCATTCGGATTGAACGAGTTGCTGGTCAAGAATCCGGCCGTGGCGAAGTTTTTATCGAACGCATTGGCGATGCGAACGAACAGGTCGGTGGATTTTCCTATGTGGTAGGTGCTATGTAGATTGACGACCGTGTAGCCGCTAATCCATCCGGAACCTGCGACCTGGACGCCTTCGCCGTTGGTGCCTCCGGCCTGATTTGCATTGTTTTCGTCGCCGTGCAGGAACACGCCGGATGAGACGATCACATTGGCTCCCACATCCCAGTTCTCGGTTAGATCGTAGCCGAGAACCAGCCGGCCTGTATGGCGCGGAATGAGCGGAATTCGGTTGCCGGGCCGCACCTGGATGTTGCCGTCCGCATCGGCAGTGCTGTTCGATTCGCCGTTGACCTCGAAGCTCGACTGATAGCTGGCATCAACGAAGCTGTACACCACATGCCAGGACAGGTCGGCAATCTTGCCGCCGACCGCCAGGTCCGCGCCTTGCCGGCGGGTGCGGCCGACGTTGTCGAAGTAGCCCTGGCTGGTGGTGGTCGCGATGAACTGGATGTCATTGCTGTTGACGGTGTGGAACACATCCGCGCTCCAAGTGAACGTCTTGGCTGCGTTGTTGCCGCGCGCGCCCATTTCCGCCGTGCGAGCGACCACCTGTTTGAGGTTGGGGTCGCTGGCGAAGCCGTTGGGCAGACCGCAGGGTTTCGCAGGGTCAGAGCAGCCCAATTCGATGACGGTGGGTGCGCGGCTAGCCTCGTTGTAATCGGCGTAAAAGGTCAGATTGTCGTTGGGTGTGACAGTGAAGCCCAATGACGGATTGACGCGGGTATAGGTGTGATTTTCGATCAATGTGTCTGCCGTGCCGAAACCGCTGCCGAAATCCCCCACATCGGTGTCGAGACTGAATCCATTCAACGTCAAGGTGTTGCGGTTGTAGCGGGCAGCCGCCGTGAGATGCAGTAGGGTGCTGGGCGAGAACGTGTCGGTGACGTAGATGCCGAAGATCTTGTTTGCGCCGCTGAGCGAGTTGACCGTCGCCGCCGGATTAAAGGGGTTGGCATTGGAAATGGCTGTTCGCGCCGCCGTCAATGTTGCGTATTGGAAACTCTGCGTGTAGTCGTTGCTCGAGCGGTCGAAATTCGCGCCCACGACTGCCTGATTTTTTTCGCCGAATAGATCGCGAGACTCGGTCAGCTGCACACCGACTCCGGTGGTTCGCTGAGTGAGGCGGGACGCACGGTTGATGCCGTTGGCGCAGTAGGCGTTGCCTGCCAGGCTCGTTAGCGGTGCCGTACAATCGATCGGCGGTCCGCTATAGCCGTCCGACAAGTGGTTATTGTCATTGACGTCGCCGTTGTTGCTGCCTGTGCCCAGTTGCCGGAAGTAGATGTTGCCCGATAGCAATAAACTATCGGTCAAGAACTGCGTGCCGTTCAGATTGACGAAATTTAGAATATTATGAGTCAAGTCGGGCGCGCTATAAATCGATTCACGGCGAAAGTCCAGCATACTCTCAGGGGTAGCGCCGTTACCGATCATGCGGGTGTCGGCGTAGGTGTAGCTTAAATCGATGTCGGTCTTGTCATTCTGCCAGCCTAACTTGCCGAATGCTTGGTAGACATGAGTTGGGCTCAAGTCGCGCCAGCCGTTTTCGTCGAAATAGTTGCCGGTGAAGAAATAATCGAAATGCCCGGACTCGCCGCCCGTCTCGGCCTCGAACGCACGCCGTCCGAATGCGCCGCCGTAGGCTTCGAACTCCGTGCCGGGATTGTCATGACCACTCTTGGTCTGGATCGCCAGCGCGCCGCCCAAGGTGTTGAGACCGAATACCGGATTCGAGCCCGACATCAATGTCACGGTCGAAATGGCCGATTCGGGGATCAAGTCCCAATTGACGGTATCGCCGAATGATTCATTGACGCGGACGCCATCGACGTAAATCGACAGCCCCTGCGGTGTGCCCAACAGTGGCGAAGCGGTGAATCCGTGGTAGTTGATATCCGGCTGGAATGGGTTGTCCTGACTCTCGCTGATGCTGATGCCGCTGAAGTTGCTGTTAAGGTAGTCCGTTAGATCGGAGGACTGCTGCCGCCGCATATCCTTGGCGCCCGCGGTTTGTACGTTGGAAGGGACGTAGTTTAAAGGCAGGCCGAGACCTGACAATGGCGTAGTGCCGATCACGACGATTTGCGGCAATTCGTGCGCCGTAGCCGGATTGCTCGGCATCTGCGTACTATCCTTGTCGTCTGCCGCTGCAGTTCCAGGCAACAGCGAGGCCGTGATCCCCGCCGCATACAGTGCCAGCGCCCATGTCGTGTGCGACATCTTCATCTCCGCTTATAATTAGTCTTGCTTCGATGCAAGCCTCTAGGCTTCGTTCCGTTATGAGGCTAGTGTCTATGAGGACAGTTCGCCGGACCAGAGAGCAATTCCCGGCCGCTTCGGGATTTATTCCCGGGAAAACCGCACGGCCTTTGAATGAACAAGAGGATCAGCCATGCAGGAGCCGAATATCGTAGCCAGGCATTCATTGTCTAACGGCGCATCGCCGTGGCGCGATGCGGCGCTGGTCGCGTGCATCACCCTCGCTGCATTCTTTCTCTTCGCACACTATCAATTCAATGAGTCTCTATATGCGTTGACGCGAGATTGGGAGTATTTCCAACTCGACGAATTGCCCGCCGGTATGTTCGTGCTCTCGGTGTGCTTAATCTGGCTATCCTGGAAGCGCTATGCTCATGCTCGGCGAGAGGTGCAAGGCCGCCGTATTGCAGACGCGCGACTTGCGGATGCGTTGCAGGAGAATCGCAGGCTGACGCAGGAAAATCTGCGTATCCAGGAAGTGGAGCGGAAGCATCTGGCGCGGGAACTGCACGATGAGCTCGGACAGTATTTGAATGCCATCAAACTGGACGCCGTTTCGATTGGCGACGGCGGCAGCAGCGACGCCAGGCTTTCGACCGACATCGCGCAAGCGATCATCGGCAACGTCGATCACGTTCACCGGGCGGTCAGCGACATGATAGGCCGTCTGCGGCCGGTGGGTCTCGACGAACTCGGTCTCCTGGCCGCAATCGAGCACTGTGTGGAGCAGTGGTGCCGGCGGATCCCGAATACGCGAATCCTGCTGTTCGTAGACGGAAGCTTCGATGACCTGGCTGAGCCCTTGACGTTGACTTTGTATCGC
>JAYTXS010000238.1:0-2711 GCA_043742845.1 Gammaproteobacteria bacterium | reverse complement strand
GTCTGCCGGCTGCCGATTGAACCATACGAGAAAGCGCTTGAGTTCCTGCTCAAGACCGCGTCGCGGAGGCGCCTCGTAATGAACCCGCTGACGGCCGATCGCGCCGGATACGATCTGCATGGGGGATGTTCCGCGCAGCGCGCCGACACGGATCTTGCTTAAGCCCGAGCGCCCGGTGGGAAACAGCGCTGCCTGCCAGCCGGCGAGAGTTTTCTGTGTCAGCGGCTTGTTTAGATTCTTTGTGGCATCCAGTAGTACATCGACGAGCCCCTCAACGGGTGGGGATGGAGCGGGCAGTCCCGCGGTGGAGAGACCGAGGCGACGAGCCAGGGAGCTGCGCAATGCACTGGGGTCGAAGCGCTCGCCTTCAATCGCACTAGTTGCAATACCTTCCGAGGTGAGAATCGCAAGCTTGGCGTGGAGGTCGGAATTGGGATCCAGTAGCCGGGCCATCCCGCTGAGCTCCCCCTGAGCCCTGCGCGCAGCCGCGAGCGGTTGCGCTAGTCGGGCCGAATCCCAATAAAATTCGGGCCACTCGGGGCGCTGCCATATCCAAGGCTTGAGGTGTTTAGCTGCCATAATCGCCTCAGAAGAGGAGGTGATCATAGCCATAATCACCTCACAAGGCGAGCCCGCATCACGTTGGCCTCCACCTATCAAATCGGCTCACCTTGAAAATGCACACGGTCGGCAGGCGGTAGCTCGTTTGGCCGTTTCGAAGCTCGTAGATTGCTTTATCAAAGTGGTAACCTTCGGGAACTCGCGATCGTCGGGTCCAGGATGGAAATCATGCACACAATGAAGGAATGGCGATTCACTCTAAGATTCGCGCCCTTGGCATGTTGCTTTCTCTTTGCCGGTGCCCGTAGCGCGGTACCGCCACCAGATTTGCCCGCGGCAATCTTCACAGATCCCGTTGTTGACACCGCGCATCCGCAGAACCTTGATCTTGCACAGGTCCTACGGCGTGCGGGCTGGACCGTCATTACGTTTCACTACACCGGCTCATGGGGATCCGGCGGCCAATTCACGCTTCGTGGGCGCATCGATGATGCGCTTGCATTACTCGCATACCTACGCGTGCCAACTCATGCGAAATCATGGGATGTGGATCCCGAGCGCATTCTCCTACTGGGGCACAGCTACGGCGGATACGTAGCGGCGCGCACGGCGGTCGAATCACCCGGTGTCATCGGTGTTGTGATGTTGGCTCCGTGGGATATCAGTTTCGATTCTCGGAAGTGGTCGGCTTTGCCTCTTGCCGGTCGCAACCAGGCGGCCGCGACAACTTTCGACGATGTCGATGGGAGGCTCGCGGGTGCGACGGATTTGTCTCTATTGGAGGAAATGATGCGCTACGGATCAACGCTAGACCTCGCCAAACTTGCAGCGCCACTCGCTAGCCGTTCCGTTCTCTTGATCACTGCCAGCCGCGATGACGACGACGACAAGGCCGCCGATTTCATCACAGGAATGCAGTGCAGTGGCGCCACTCATTTTACGACTCAGTTGATGGACACTGACCACTCTTTCAATAGCCATCGGGTCGCGCTGCAGGCTTCAATTCTTCGCTGGCTGGCGGTTTTGCCTGGTGCTCCCCATCAGTAGCAAGTCATCGTCGAGCATTGACCGCCGAGTCCGACTTATCCGTTCTTCCAGTAGGCGGCGCAGCGTGATGTGCAGCAGAGCCGAAGGTGGCGAATGTCCGCTTCGGGTCGTGACGAGCCGGTGAGTGCCCTGGTCTCGATGACCGGCTCCAAGCGGGCCAACCTGAGACATTCGACTAATTGGGATCATTGCCTGGAACCCGCCCTTTCGCAACTTAGGATAGGGTATCCTGACGCTAACCAAAAACTATTGGATGGCCGGTCGCTCCGGGACCAAAAATGCCTCAAATACCTGCCGATAGCCCCAAGGCTGCGGCGCCCCCAGATGCGGAAACGCGCTCCATCTCGGAGACCTCAGCGCCAATGCTCGACGTGCACGCTTCACACGAATCGATTCACACCTGGAAAGGTTTTTTTATTCACATCCCCGCGATTGCCTGTGGCCTTCTGCTGGCGCTCGCGCTGGAGAACTAGAAGATAACCGACGGGCTTGGCAGAAAAATGAGGCCGGGGTTGAGAGAATGCAGCGAGAACTCGAAGTCGATCTCAGGGTCATTCACGCCCTGCGTTCTCACGCTTTGCCCGATGGCAAACTCGACTATTCTGTGGATCTATATGCAACGCTGGATGGCGCGTGGCAATCAGTTCACCAGAGCGGAGCGCTCGCTCTCATGCCGCAAGAGGAACTCACAGAGGAGGCATGGTTCTACCGTCTGCTGCTCGATCTCATAAACGCACAGACGGTTTTCATACCCACGATGAAGATCGCTGGCGCGATGGCCGCGAGTGCATCTCCGGAGCAACTTGATATACGCCAGCTTGACGAGCTGACGAGCAAGACCATCGAGGCGCAGGGGCAATTGGATTACCTGCGGATGTTTCTCGATATTGAAAAAAACGATGGTTTCGACAAGCTCGGCGGGGCGATGCGCGGGAAGACTGCAGACAAGTAGAGCATAGCGATGAGGGGTGTTGGTCATCGGCGATGCATGGAATGGCCCGGGTGAGACGTCGATTAGCAGCCATTGACGACCGTCTCCGTCGGGTCGACTCCGGAAGTTGCTTGAAGGTCAGAAAAGTCAGGTGAGCCGCGCAGCGAAAATA
>JAYTXS010000237.1:0-5802 GCA_043742845.1 Gammaproteobacteria bacterium | reverse complement strand
GCATCGCTGCCGCGGCTGTCGATGTCAATCGAGTGACCCGTGCTGTCGTTGTAGATGAACAGCGGCTGCTTGGCGCCGCGGTCGATGGCCTGCTTGGCTACCAGCGCCACTTCCTCGAGCGCTCCGGAGGCGATGCGCTTGGAGCCTAGAAAGGCCGTGAATAAAGAAGGTTGCGAATCGTCGAGCACGCCGAAATCCCCGCTTATTGCCCGTTAATAATACCCGGACGAAATTCAGGCGTCAATATCATCCGGGTAATAATGCGTTGCCGCGGCAACGTCTCGGTAACGTCGCGGCGGCAAATAGAAGGGGCGGCGAGCTCGCGCCGCCGCCCCTTTTTCCGGCTCAGGCGCGCTTGGCTACCGGCACGCTCAAGACCCGTCGGATGCGGGCGAGAGCGTCTTCCAGGATCTGCATGCTGGTGGCAAACGAGATGCGCATATGGCCTGGTGCGCCGAATCCGGATCCCGGGACCACCGCGACGCCGCCTTGTACCAGAAGGTACTCAGCGAAATCGTTGTCGTCCTGGATGCCCATGGTGCGCATGGCGCCGCTGACGTCTGCGAAGGCGTAGAAGGTTCCGGCGCCCGGCAGGCAGGAGATGCCGGGAATGGCATTGAGGCCTGCAACGACATAGTCATGGCGCTGCTTGAAGGCCTTGTTCATTTCCGCCACGCAGCTTTGGTCGCCGTTCAAGGCCACCGTGGATGCGCGCTGCGAAATGCTCGAGGCATTCGACGTGGACTGGCCCTGGATCGTGGCCATGGCGGCGACGATGGCCTTCGGGCCGCCGCAGTAGCCGATTCTCCAACCCGTCATGGCATACGCCTTCGATACGCCGTTAATGGTGACGGTGCGGTCATAGAGTTGCGGATTCGCCTGCACGAAGCTGGTGAAGGGCTCATCCGCCCAGTAAATGTGTTCGTACATTTCATCCGAGGCGATCACGACCTGCGGGTGTCGGTCGAGAACTGTGCCCAGCGCCTGCATTTCCGCCTTGGTATAGGCGGCCCCTGTGGGGTTGCAGGGGCTGTTGATGAATATCAGTTTGGTGCGTGGCGTGATCGCGGCCTCGAGTTGCGCCGCGGTAATCTTGTAGCCCTGCTCGGGACCGGCGTACACGCTGACGGGGACGCCATCCGCCAGCAATGCCATGTCGGGGTAGGAGACCCAGTAGGGCGCTGGAATCACGCATTCATCGCCCGGATCCAGGAGCGCGGCGCAGACGTTGAAGCAGGTCTGCTTGGCGCCGGAAGACACGAGAACTTGGTTGCGTTCGTAGCTCAACCCATTGTCCCGCTTGAATTTGGCAATGATGGCGTCTTTGAGTTCGACGGTGCCATCGACCGCCGTGTAGCGGGTCGCGCCCTTGCGAATCGCCTCCACGCCCGCATCTGCAATATGTAGAGGGGTGTCGAAATCCGGCTCGCCGGCCCCCAAACCAATGATGTCCTTGCCTTCGGCTTTGAGTTTGGCGGCGCGGGCCGTCACGGCGAGAGTCGGGGAGGGCTTAACCTTTTGAACACGCTTGGAAAGTGACACGGCCAAGGGAGATTTCCTCTGTTAAAAAAATGGCGAGCGAGTGTACGAAATATGGCCCGCCTGCGCTATGTGACATATTCCCGGCAAAACCGCCGACCGGCGCACGTGCCGGGCCGGTGACCATACCCGCTAGTTCCCATCGTGAGAGAATGTAACCATGAGTTTTGAATTGTATTCAGACTATCTGCCGGCCGGCGATCAGCCGCAAGCGATTGAAAAGCTTGTAGATGGCTTGAGCAGCGGTTTGGCCCACCAGACTCTGCTGGGGGTGACCGGGTCGGGAAAGACCTACACCATCGCTAATGTAATAAAGCAGGTGCAGCGGCCGACCCTGGTGCTTGCGCATAACAAGACGCTGGCGGCCCAGTTGTACGGTGAGTTCAAGGTGTTCTTCCCGAAGAACGCGGTGGAGTATTTCGTCTCGTATTACGATTACTACCAGCCTGAAGCCTACGTACCGGCATCCGATACCTTCATCGAGAAGGATGCCTCGATCAATGAACATATTGAGCAGATGCGCCTGTCGGCGACCAAGGCATTGCTCGAACGGCCGGACTCCATCATCGTCGCGACCGTTTCGGCGATTTATGGGTTGGGTGACCCGCAAGCTTATCTGAGCATGGTGCTGCACATGTCGCGCGGCGACATGCTCGAGCAGCGCAAGTTGCTGCGGCGGCTCGCCGACATGCAGTACACGCGCAATGAAATCGACCTGCAGCAAGGCACCTATCGCGTACGTGGCGATGTCATCGACATATTTCCGGCAGAGTCCGAGCGCGAAGCGGTGCGCGTGGAGTTGTTCGACGATCGCATCGATGCCTTGAGTTTTTTCGATCCGCTGACCGGCGAAGTGCTGCGCAAGGTGCCGCGCCTCACGATATACCCGTCGACGCACTACGTGACGCCGAAGGAGCGGGTGCATAGGGCGGTGGATGAGATTCGCGACGAGTTGCGTACGCGGCTGCTCGAGCTCAACGGCGCCGGTAAGCTGGTAGAAGCACAGCGGCTGCAGCAGCGCACTTTGTTCGACTTGGAAATGATGCACGAAGTCGGCTATTGCGCCGGCATCGAGAATTACTCGCGCTACTTGTCGGGACGCGCGGCCGGCGAACCACCACCGTGCTTGTTCGACTATCTGCCGAAGAACTCCTTGTTGGTGATCGACGAGAGCCATCAAACCAT
Organism: Gammaproteobacteria bacterium; assembly: GCA_043742845.1. GTDB lineage: Bacteria > Pseudomonadota > Gammaproteobacteria > Steroidobacterales > Steroidobacteraceae > Bog-1198. The sequence goes on along the minus strand of JAYTXS010000237.1, from coordinate 3,078 downwards.
CCCGCAGCTGGGCGCGATGTACAAGGGCGATCGATCCCGTAAAGAGACTCTGGTGGAGTACGGATTTCGACTGCCGTCGGCGCTCGATAACCGGCCGCTGCGCTTCGAGGAATTCGAGCATATGGCGCCGCAGGCCATCTACGTGTCGGCGACACCGTCGCACTATGAAAAACGCGTGTCCGCCCAGGTGGTGGAGCAAGTGGTGCGGCCCACGGGTCTGATCGATCCGGCGGTGGAGATACGGCCGGTGCGCGCTCAGGTGGATGACTTGTTGTCGGAGATCCGCTTGCGTGCGCAGGTCAATGAGCGCGTGCTGGTGACGACTCTGACCAAGCGAATGGCGGAGGATCTGACCGAGTACTTGAGTGAGCACGGAGTCAGGGTCCGTTATCTGCATTCGGACATCGAAACGGTGGAGCGTTCGGAGATCATTCGCGATCTGCGTCTCGGCAAGTTCGACGTCATCGTCGGCATCAATCTGCTGCGCGAGGGACTGGATATGCCCGAGGTGTCCTTGGTCGCCATCCTGGATGCCGACAAGGAAGGGTTTCTGCGCTCGGAAGGCTCGCTGATTCAGACCATCGGCCGGGCGGCGCGAAATTTACGGGGCAAGGCAATCCTGTATGCGGACGTCAGAACAGGCTCGATCGAGCGCGCCATCGCTGAGACCGATCGGCGCCGCGGCAAGCAGATCGAGTTCAATACGGCGCATGGCATCACGCCGCGCTCCATCGTCAAGGCTGTGGGCGATGTGATGGAGGGCGCGCGCGCCGTGCAAGAACGCGAGCGTTATGGCGCGGATGAGGATGCGGGCGCATTGGCACCCGAGCAGGCGCTCAAGCGCATCAAGAAGCTCGAGGCGGAAATGATGAAGCTGGCGCGAAATTTGGAGTTCGAGCAGGCCGCGCGCCTGCGCGATCAAATCCAAAAGCTGCGTCAGTCGGCACTTGGCGTACCGAATACGCGGGCAGGATAGGAGCGCTTATGGCGAAGGAATACGTTCAAGCCCCCGAAGTGGACCTCGACAAGACCGACCGTCTGCCGATCCTCGACGGTACGCAGTTCGATCATGACGTCGAGGACGACGCGGTGGCTATGGATCACACGGCGAACATGCTCGCGCTGCCGGCGGCGGCCGCTGCCGGCATGCCGGAGTTCGTCCGATCCTCAGGCGTTGATTTGCCGTCTCTGGCGGAAAGTGTGCGCTCGGTGGAAGAGCGCATTGCCCGGCAAAGTGCCGACTATGAGGCGCTCAGCCGCGCCTATGAGAAGTCACTCGATGCAGAGTCGACCCTGGCCAAGCGCGCCGATGCGCTGGCCGGCGATCTGGCCGCGTCTCGTACCTCCCTAGAATCGGAACAATCCCGTTTGCGGGAATTGGACAAGCTGCTGGCCGATCGCACCGACTCGGTCGAGTCGGCCGCCGCGCGCATCGAGGAGGTGCTGCGCGAATCGGAGCGTCATCAAGCCGAAGCCCACACGTTGCATGATGCGCTCGGAACGCGCGACACCACGATCGCGCAGGTGCTGCATTCTCTCGGCGAGCGTGATACCCAACTGGCGGTGTTGCAAGCGCAACATGCGAAGCTATTGCCGGAACTTGAAGCGACCTCGAAGACCAGCGCACAGCTGGACACGGACTTGCAGGCGGTGCGCGTCCAGGTGAACGGCCTCGGCCTGGAGTTGCAGGCAAGCCGGGAGACGGCGGCGGCGCTGGCGGCGCAGATGCAACACGGCGACGCCCAGGCGAATGCCGTTCGCAGCGAGCTCAAGGCGGTCAAATCGCAGGCGAGTTCCTATCTCGAGGTGCTGCGAACCCGTGAGTTTCGCCGCGGATTTGATCACAACATGTTCCGCGAGCTGGATGCGCAGGTCGGTGCGGCCAATGCCGGACAGGGCGCGCTCGCGTTGGAGCGCGACCGCTTGCAGAGTCAAGTAGCGGCGTTGGAGGCGAAGGTCGCCACGCAAGGCCAGGGTATCGACACGCTGCAGGCGGCGGCGTCGGCGAACACGGCGACGCTCGCTCAGCAGTCCAACGATTTGAAGCGGGCGGAAGAGACTCGTTCGCGCCTTACCACGCAGCTCGGTACTGCCGATACCGAAGTGGTGCGGCTGAATGCCCAGATGGCGATACGCGATGAGGCTCTCGCGGAAGCGCTCGATCGCGGCAACGCCGACGCCAAGAAGATTACTGAATTGTTGCAGAACGCGGAGCGGCGGCACGCCGATCACTCCACTGAGCTTGCGCAACTACGCGACGCTCAGGCGGCGCAGGTCGCGCAGCTGCAGTCCGAAGCCGAGGCTCGTGATGAGGAAATGTCGGTGCTGGTGGCGCACCTGAATGAAGCGCGACGGCCGTTGCAATTGATCGAAGCGAACGTCAAGCGCCTGAGCGAGGAGTTGGCAGCCAAGAGCGCCGCCTTTCAGCAACTCGAAGAAGATAGCCAGAAGCTACGGGCGACCTTGGAGCGAACGCGCGGGGCCCTCGAGGAGCGAGAGTTTCTCATCCGCCGGCTGGAGCGCAGCGAGAGCAACAATGCGAATGTGCTGGGACGCATTCAGACCAGCATCGAAAGGCTGGGGTCCGTACCGCACCCCGGCGCGACCGGCACTCCCGCAGCCGCGCCCGAGTGGTCGGCTGAGCTGATTCGGGTTGATGGGGAGAGGGCGGTCACGCATGTGTTATCGCGCCGCACTCGGATCGGGCGCGCGGTGGGCTGCGAAGTGCAAATCGATTCCGGCTCGGTGAGCCGGCACCATGCCTTGATCTTGGTGGGGCCGCGCGATTCCATCATTGAAGACCTGAACAGCACCAATGGAGTGCTGGTGAACGGACGCAAAGTGTCCCGTCAGCTGCTGAACGACGGCGACGCGGTCACCGTCGGTGAGATCCAATTTCGCTATGTCGTAAGGCCCGTGCAGCGCTCGGCGGACACTGCGGCCGGCGGCGCCACCTCCTTAGAGTGATTTTTGGCTTAAGATACGGTATCTTTCGCGCCCTTCGAGCGCGCTTAGCTCAGCGGTAGAGCATCACCTTGACATGGTGGGGGTCACTGGTTCGATCCCAGTAGTGCGCAC
>JAYTXS010000236.1:0-6958 GCA_043742845.1 Gammaproteobacteria bacterium | reverse complement strand
TCCCCGACATGGGCGATCGACATTTTATTGTCGTGAAACAAGCACGCCACCACGGTGGTTCCCATGCCCTCACATTGGGGCTGGGTTTTGGACGTGTGGTAGATGATTTTGTTGGCGCGGTGAATCGCATCACGCAAGATGATGCTCGGCCGGGTCAATCCGGTCTCCGGATCGGGCACGCTCAGATCCTCGCGGATGACCGCGTCGCGCACCAAATTGATGATGGTTTTCACGGCGATGCCGCTGGCGACTTCGCCCGCGTTATAGCCGCCCATGCCGTCGGCCAGGACGAACAGCCCGATGTCGCCTTCGGTGCCGATCATATCCTCGTTGTGTTCGCGGACCTTCCCCGTGTCAGTCAGCGCCACGCTGGCGATTTTACCCTTCAAACTCATACGTTCATTCCAATCATGGCAGTCCGCTCGGCATTCTTGAGCGACAGTCTTCCAGAGCTGCAGCCATTTGTGCGCCCGTATCGAACCGATCGTCGGGATTCTTGGCGAGCGCGCGATCGATGATGCTCTCGACGCTCATGGGCAAGTCCGGCCGGTAAGCGCGCAATGGCGGATGCGGCGCTTCGGCGATCTGCTGCATGAGGCCGGTCATGGAATCGGCGGTAAAAGGCAACTGACCCGTCAACAGTTGAAAGAGGCTAACACCCAGGGAAAACAAGTCCGAGTGACCTGTCACAGTTCGTCCCTCGAGCTGCTCCGGCGACATGAACGAGGGCGTTCCCAATACAATGCCGGTGCGCGTGCTGCCGGAGCCGGTCAGGCGAGCGATGCCAAAGTCCGTGATCTTGAGCACATCTGTGCTCGGATCGTACATGAGATTCGCCGGTTTGATATCTCGGTGCACCACCTGCTGCTTGTGAGCAAACCCCAGCGCATCCGCAGTGCGGCCGACGATTTCCAGCACCTTGCGAGGCTCCAGGAGATTGTCCGACCGCGCGTAGTCGCTCAAGTGCTTGCCCTTCAGATACTCCATCGCGATGTAGGCGAGTCCGCGTTCCTCGCCGACATCGTAGATCGTGACGATATTCGGATGATTGAGACGGCCCGCCGTTTCCGCTTCGCGAAAAAAGCGCGATCGCGCCTCGACCAGTTCGGCGTCGCTGAATTCGCTGGCGAGCGGAATGGCCTTGATCGCGACCAAGCGGTTGATGGCCGTGTCGCGTCCCAAGTAGACAACGCCCATCGCGCCGCGACCGATTTCGCGCTCGAGCTGGTAGCGGCCAAGGCGCTGGGTATCGGGTAACGCTGCCACCGCCGCGGCGGACCGAAGGGTGGTCTTTCCGGCAATGGAAGTTTTTGTCGCGGCGGCCGTTGTCGCGGCGGCTGAGGCCCGGGCGGCTGAGGCCGGGGCGGGCGTTGCAGCCTTAGGCTTGGCGCGCTCGGTATCCATGAGGCGTCGCAGGCGGGAGGCGACATCGCGGTAGCCGCTATCGGCACGCGCCAGGTGGCGATATACGGCGGTGGCCTGGGGTACCCGGCCGCGCTGTTCCAATTGGCCACCCAGGGTGTATAGGTCGCTCAGCACGGTGGCGCTGGGTTTGCGCCCTTTCAGTTCGGCGAAACGTTGTTCGAAGTTATCGAGTAGGCGCGCGGTATCGGTGCCCAGAGGTTGAGGAATTTTCGGGGCGGGGGCCGCAGCCGCGGATGCGGCGAAGCGAGACCACACTACGAGAGCGCTGCCGCCGCACAACAGCACGATCCCCGGCAGCCACAGCCAGGTGTCCATATGGGCAATGGCGCGCAGCAACAGGCCCGAGCCCAACGTCCCCAAACCTGCAATCGCGGCGATCAGCCCAAATTTCCGCATGTAATAGACATAATCCCAATCGATAAGCTCGGCAGTATAGGTGATCGGGCCATGTGAACGGCAATGCTAAGCTCACAAATCGAAGCGAAGGAAGTGAATGGCGAAGTCAAAAGAGGTGTTTATTTGTCAGAACTGCGGGGCCGCTTCGCCGAAATGGCAGGGGCAGTGCGCAGGCTGCGGCGGGTGGAACACCTTGCTGGCCGAGATTTCCGCGTCCACTCCGGGAAAAAGGGCGGTTTCCGCCAGAGTCTCTCGGGCGGATATGTCGACGTCGTTGGCCGCAGAGGCCAGCCTCGAGCAACCACGCTTGGGCACCGGCTCCACGGAGCTCGATCGCGTGCTGGGCGGCGGCCTGGTTCCGGGTTCGGTGACACTGATCGGCGGCGATCCGGGCATCGGCAAGTCGACGCTGATGCTGCAGGCGGCCGCCGCACTCAATTCATCGGGACCGGTGTTGTATTCCACGGGCGAGGAGTCGCTGAAGCAGGTGGCACTTCGCGGCCGGCGCTTAGGATTGGGAGCCGCCACCGCGCGATTGATTGCTGAGACCTGCGTGGAAGCGATCGTGGGAGCCGCGACCACCCTCGCGGCGCAGGTGCTCATCGTCGACTCCATCCAAACCATGCATTCGGAGCGCATCGACGCTGCTCCGGGCGCGGTCTCGCAGCTGCGCGAATGTACCGCCGAACTGGTGCGCTTTGCCAAAGCCAGCGGCACGGCGGTGCTGCTGGTCGGTCACGTCACCAAGGAAGGGCAGATCGCCGGGCCCCGCGTGCTCGAACACATGGTCGACACCGTACTGTATTTCGAGAGCGATACCGGCAGCCGTTACCGCGTGCTGCGCTCGGTGAAGAACCGCTTCGGCGCCGCCAATGAAATAGGCGTGTTCGCGATGGTGGAGCAGGGCCTGCGCGAGGTCACGAATCCCTCGGCAATTTTTTTGTCGCGCCATCCCGAGCCGGTTCCGGGCAGCGTCATCACCGTGATGCGCGAAGGTACGCGCTCGCTGCTGATCGAAGTGCAGGTGCTGGCGGACTTGAGTCTCGGCGCCAATCCGCGGCGGGTGGCGGTGGGCATCGACGGCAATCGCCTCACCATGCTGTTGGCGGTTGCGCATCGCCATGCGGGATTGCAGCTGCAGGGCCAGGATGTTTTCGCCAATGTGGTGGGCGGCGTGCGCTTGGCGGAGACTGCCGGCGATTTGGCGATCGTGATGGCGGCGCGCTCGAGCTTGCGCGATACACCCGTACCGCACTCGCTGATCGCCTTCGGAGAGATCGGGCTCGCCGGAGAGATTCGCCCAGTGCCCTTCGGCGAGGAGCGATTGCGCGAGGCGGCGAAGCATGGCTTCAAGCTTGCCGTGGTGCCCGAAGCCAACGTGCCGAAGCGCCCACCCGAGGGGATGACGGTGCGCGGGGTGACGCGCTTGAATCAGGCGCTCGAGGCGTTCTAGCGGTTCAGGGCGGCGTGGGATCGGGCGGCCGTATGCGCACGGTCTTGATGGCATTGTCGCCGGTCTGCAGCACTTCCAGCATGTAGTCAGCCAATTTCAGTGTGGTTCCGACTTCAGGCAGCGTCTCTAAGAATTCGACGATCAGGCCGTTCAGTGTCTTTGGTCCATCCGTGGGTAGATTCCAGCGCATGGAGCGATTCAATGCACGGATGGTGGTCGATGCATTCGCGACGAAGCTGCCGTCCGCCTCGGCATGCACATCCTTATGCATCATGGTGGCAGGATCGGTGGTGAATTCGCCGACGATCTCCTCGAGTATGTCTTCCAGCGTCACCAGTCCCTGAATGTCGCCGTATTCATCGACGACGAATGCCATGCGGCGTTTGTCGCGCTGAAAATTCACCAGTTGAGTATTGAGCGTGGTGCCCGAGGGCACGAAGTACGCCTCGCGGGCACCGGCCGCTTCGAACAGAGCATCGCGATCCAGCCGGCCGCGCGCCAGTTCGTGAACCACCTGCTTCATGTGCAGCACGCCGATGATGCGGTCGATCTCACCCTCGTATACCGGCAGGCGCGTGTGTTGACTGTGGCGCAATTGCTCGACGACCCGGTCCCAGTCATCCTCGACGTTGATGCCGACGATCTCATTGCGCGGCACCATGATGTCTTCCACGGTGGCGTTTTCCAGATCCAAAATGCTCACCAGCATTTGCTGGTGGCGATGCGGAATCATGGCGCCGGCCTCTGCGACCACGGTGCGCAATTCCTCGCTGCTCAAGGAATTCGAAGCCTGCTGAGGGGACACGCCGAACAGCCGCAGCACGCCGTTGGCCAGCAAATTGGTGGCCCACACGAAGGGATACAGCAGCAACAGCAAGGGTGTGTAGATGTAGGAGGCGGGCAGCGCCAGCCGTTCCGGATGCAGGGCGCCGAAGGTCTTCGGCGCAACCTCGCAAAAGATCAGCAGCACCAGCGTCAAGGCGCCGGCGCCGAAGGCCACCATGAATTCGCCGCCCAGGCGCAGGGCGATGAAACCCACCAACATCGGGGCGGCCACATTGACCAGGGTGCTCAACAACAGAATCAGCCCGATGAGACGATCGGGGTGAGCGAGCAGCTTCTCCGCCAAGCGCGCGCCGCGGTTTCCTTCATTGGCCCGATGTCGCAGCCGGTAGCGATTCAAGCTCATGAGCGCGGTTTCGCTGCCGGCAAAAAAAGCGGCGAGAAACAGCAGTCCTGCCAGGGCGGCGAACAGTAGTCCTAGTGAGGGTGGCTCCATGCGTCGAGGATTAACCCCAGTGCCGCCCGAATACGTACTCGAGCACGAACTTGACTCCAAAATAGGCCACGGCCAGCACGCCGAACCCCCATAAGGTCCAACGTACCGCGGAGCGCCCGCGCCAGCCGAATCGTAGGCGGCCGATCAACAACACGCCGAACAGCAACCAGGCGATGAGCGATAGGACGGTCTTTTGCACCAGATTTTGCGTGAACAGATTGGTCACGAACACGAAACCCGTGAACAGCGCCAGGGTCAGGAGTACGAAACCCGCACCGATGAACCTAAACATCACTAGTTCAAGTGCGTCGAGCGGCGGCATGCCGCTGGGCAGATCGGCAATGCGCCGGGTGCGCAGCCGCCGATCGAGAAATACCAACAGCAGGGCAGTGACGGCCGCGGCGAACAGCAAAGCCGCCGCTCCCATGGAGAGCAGCACGTGCGCAGTGAGTTCCCAATCCGGTGCGGTGGCTTCCGCGTAGGTGCGGCCAAGGCCGGTCAGAGCCGCGCCGAAAGCCGCGCTCGCCAGCAGAATTGCACCCAGCACTCGATTCTGCCGCTCGATCGAAACGAGGGAGGCGAGCACGGCCAACGTCCATGCCAGCAGCGACAGGGCCTGCGGCAGGCCGATGGCAAACGGCCCTTTGATGCGCATCGAATGCATGATGGCGTCGCTGTGGCCGATGATCGCCAGCAAGATCACAGCCCATGCCACCGGTTCCAAGCGGGGCTTGTTGACGCTGCGCAACAGGAGCCAGGCGCTGGCGGTATAGAGCAGGTAGAGAGTGGCAGCGAGAATCACGGTTGGCCTAGGATATAATATCTCCACCATGTTCGACCGACTTACCTCCAGTCTCTCCGCAGCGCTTAAATCGCTATCCGGCCGCGGCCGCCTGACCGACGACAATATTACCGATACGATGCGCGAGGTTCGGCTCGCGCTGCTCGACGCCGATGTCGCGCTGAGCGTTGTCAAGACCTTCACTGACGCCGTCAAGGCACGCGCAATCGGTGTCGAGGTCGTCAAGAGCCTCACTCCCGGGCAGGCGTTCATCAAGGTCGTGCACGAGGAACTGACGCGGCTCATGGGCGAGCCGTCCGCGGGCCTCAATTTGCGCGCGCAACGCCCCGTCGTCGTCATGCTCGCGGGCCTACAGGGCGCGGGCAAGACCACCACGGCCGGCAAGCTCGCGCGCTGGCTGATCGAGAAGCAGCATAAGAAGGTGCTGATGGTCAGCACTGACGTGTACCGTCCGGCGGCTATTTTGCAGCTACAGACTCTGGCCGCGCAGGTAGGCGCGGGTTTCGCGCCGGCCGCTGCCAGCGAACTGCCCGTTGCCATCGCAAAGCGCGCGCTGACCGAGGCGTCGCTGCAGGCTTACGATGTGCTGCTCGTCGATACGGCCGGCCGCCTGCACATCGATGCCGAAATGATGGCCGAGGTCCGGGAACTCGAGGCAGCCGTCAATCCGCACGAACGCCTGTTCGTCGTCGACAGCATGGCCGGCCAGGATGCCGTGAACGCTGCCAAGGCATTCAACGACGCCTTGAGTTTGACCGGGGTGATTCTGACCAAGGCCGACGGCGATGCCCGCGGCGGTGCTGCGCTATCCGTGCGGCAGGTGACCGGCAAGCCCATCTTGTTCGTCGGCACCGGTGAGAAAACCGAGGCATTGGAGCTGTTTCAGCCGGAGCGCATCGCTTCTCGCATCCTCGGGATGGGCGACGTCCTATCGCTGGTCGAACAGGTGCAAGGGCAGGTCGATCAGGAAAAGGCTGAAAAACTTGCCCAAAAGATCAGCAAGGGAAAATCCTTCGATCTGTCCGACCTGCGCGACCAATTGAGTCAGCTGCGCAACATGGGGGGAATGTCGGCCCTGCTGGATAAATTGCCGGCGCAGATGCAGGCCAATGCCGCCGCCGCGGCCGGCGCGGTCAATGAAAAGAGCCTGAAGCGCCAGATGGGGATCATCGACTCCATGACGCCGCGCGAGCGGCGCCGACCGGAATCGATCGATGGCTCCCGTAAACGGCGCATCGCGGCCGGCGCGGGGGTGCAGTTACCCGAGGTCAACCGCCTGCTGAAGCAGTTCGATCACATGCAAAAGACCATGAAAAAGCTCGCCAAAGGCGGCATGTTGAAGAATATGATGCGCGGCATGGCGGGGCGCATGCCGCCCGGATTCGGGCGCTAACGGGCACTAAGCCCCGGGATTCGCTGCCTATTCAACGAGTTGTTGCTCTTGAGGCCCTGTTGTCATTACAATTAGCGGCTACGCTTTCCAAGGTGAATTAAAGATGGTGACGATTCGTTTGACCCGACGCGGCGGCAAGAAGAACCCGTTCTATCACGTGGTGGTGACGGATAGCCGCAAGCGCCAAGGCGGCACTAGCCTTGAAAGCGT
>JAYTXS010000235.1:0-2986 GCA_043742845.1 Gammaproteobacteria bacterium | reverse complement strand
CCGCAAATACCGATCGAGAACGGCCGCAAGCGCCAGAGCAGCGCTTCCCCAGACGACGAGCCGCACCTCAAGCGGTAGCCCGGTCACATTGCGCAACTCGTAAGCCAGACACAAAAGGCATGCCAGGAATGCGACGATGGGCCAATGTTGACGACGCCTGATACCCACCCAGATGGCGCCGGCACCGTATGCAAGCAGCATGCATACCGGCAACCAGTGCACCGTCGCGGTACTCCGCAGCGCAGCGCTCCATACCCAAGCGTATCCCGCGAGCGGCATGGCTACCATCAGAAAATTCAGCGTCTGTTCCTGCGACGGTCTGCGCAACGGCGCGCGGCCGCAGATTAGCGCCATCGCGGCCGCCGCGAAACAGAAAAGGCTGGCCGTCGGAGCCGCGAAAGTCGAGTCGATTGCGAACGAGAGCACCAGCACGGCCAGCGTGGTGAACAATGCATTCAGAAATCTCGCGCCGGCGGCGGCAAGTACGACGGCGATCAGCAGCGCGCTCAGCGCCGCGCTCATGTGACCCGACGATTGCGCGATCCAGAAAGCGATCATCAACAAGCCGCCGAGTTCCAACGCCTCCTCGACTCCCGCGTCGAAGAGGCGTCGCGTCACGGCCAGCCATTCGGCAAGGCCGATCAAGACCAGCCCCGCCACCAGCAAATTGGCAGGGATGTGCAGCAGCGCAAAAATCGCGGCCGTCAAGCCGGCGGCGACGGCGCCCAGCACGAACAAGATGCAGCGCATGCCCGTGCTGACCGTCCTCCAAGATGCCGCGCGCTCCTTGAACCACGGCGCATGGGCATCTGCTCCTAGTTGGGAGGCTACCGCCATCCAACGCTCCTCTTCGGGTGTGGGGCGCAGCGTACTCACGATGGCATTGCCCGCACCCGGCGATGTAGATGCCACGCCAACATCACCGCAGCGACGACCGTCACCAGCTGCGTGACGGCGCCGAGCAAACTGCTCGTGATGAGCTGCATCTCCAGACAGATCAATCCCAGTGCGGCGTACCCGACCCCGTAGATGACGAATATCTCCCGGGCGCGGCGCAACCCATAGCGGATCGATGCGGCGGCCAGCACCGCCAGGCGTAAATCACACCGGCGCATACCAGAGAGCGCACGCCCGACTGCGTAAGCGCGTTGCCCTCCTGCACGATCTTGAACACATTGCCTTCGATGCCGAACCACGCCGCCAGGGATGTCAGCGATAGGGACAGGACCAAGCGCGAGTCCACCGCGTAGGCCGTGGCCGCATGTACGGCAAAGAGAATCAAAAGATGCAGCGACCAGTGAGGACCCAGCCAGTGAAATTGAGATTCCGCATAACCTAAATCCGCGCTCACAAGGAGCGCGCCGAGAAGCAATAAATAGTCGGCTGCCGTGGAGCGCGTCGCATGTCGCAGCTGCGCTCGTATCGCCGGCGCGTAGCACCCGGCGGCAGCGACAGCAACGCCGATGAGGAGGCTCATGGGGCCGATCCGCTGCAGATTCGTCTTCAGGATAATGCCGATTCCAGCCATGATCGCGGCAACGGCGCCGTAGATCACCGCACGCAATTCCTCGGCGACGGAGAATGCCGTGCCGGTCTCGGCGGCAATGCCCCGCGACGCAACCGCGTCATCGATGGCGCCGGCCGCGTGCAGTTCTCGATATTCAGATTCCAGAGACAGCATCAGCCACGTCCCTCTAGGCTGCGCCAAAAAAAAGAGCGGACCTAAGTCCGCTCTCTTTCGAATCGCAATTACCGTTTGAGCGGTAATTACATATCCATACCGCCCATGCCACCCATGCCGCCGCCACCGCCACCGCCATGTGCATGCTCTTCTTCTTTCGGCGACTCCGCGATCATGACTTCGGTCGTGAGCAGCAGGCCCGATACCGAGGCGGCGTTCTGCAGAGCCAGACGCGTCACCTTGGTGGGATCCAGAATGCCCATTTCGATCATATCGCCGTACTCGCCGGTCGCTGCGTTGTAGCCGAACGTGCCCTTGCCCTCGCGGACTCGGTTCAGAACGACCGCGGCGTCTTCACCGGCGTTCGCCACGATCTGCCGCAGCGGCTCTTCGATCGAGCGGGCCAGGATCTTGATGCCCGTGGTCTGATCTTCGTTCTTGCCGACCAGCTTCTCGATGGCCTTCAACGCACGGACCAGCGCGACACCGCCGCCCGGGACCACGCCTTCTTCGACGGCCGCACGGGTTGCGTGCAGAGCGTCTTCGACGCGCGCCTTCTTTTCCTTCATTTCGATTTCGGTCGCAGCGCCGACTTTGATCACGGCACCACCGCCGGAGAGCTTGGCAACGCGCTCCTGCAGTTTTTCCTTGTCATAGTCAGAGGTCGCTTCCTCGATCTGCGCACGGATGCTCTCGACGCGGCCCTTGATGTCCGCAGCCTTGCCGTGTCCGTCGATGATGGTGGTGTTCTCTTTCTCCACCAGGATCTTTTTCGCTTCGCCCAAATCGCTCAGCGTCGCCTTCTCGAGCGACAGGCCGACTTCATCGGAGATGACCGTGCCGCCCGTGAGGATGGCAATGTCCTGCAACATGGCTTTGCGACGATCACCGAAGCCCGGCGCCTTGACGGCGGCGACTTTGACGATGCCGCGGATGGTGTTGACGACCAACGTGGCAAGCGCTTCGCCTTCCACGTCTTCCGCAACGATCAGCAATTGACGGCCACCCTTCGCAATGGCTTCCAGCAAGGGGAGCAATTCGCGAATGTTGGAGATCTTCTTGTCTACGAGAAGAACCAGCGGCTTGTCGAGCTCGGCGCTCTGGCCCTGCTGATTGTTGATGAAGTACGGCGACAGGTAGCCGCGATCGAACTGCATGCCTTCGACCACTTCGAGCTCATTGTCGAGGCCCGAACCTTCTTCAACCGTGATCACGCCTTCCTTGCCGACCTTCGCCATCGCATCCGCAATCGTCTTGCCGATGCTCTCGTCGGAGTTCGCGGAAATCGTGCCGACCTGCGCAATC
>JAYTXS010000234.1:0-4549 GCA_043742845.1 Gammaproteobacteria bacterium | reverse complement strand
GAGACTGTCGGCATCGTCACGCCCACGGACCGGAAGAACTAGGGCGCGGAAGGCCACGCGGGGGACTTTATCCTCCGTGCAAGGTACGCATCAAGCCTTCGAAGTGAGTGGAATGCACGGCATAGGCCAGTGCGGCAATGGCAGTGAGTAGAATGAGCAGGATTCTGATGGTTTTGTTCATGGCATTGTCCTATTGGCAATTCAAGGCCTCGCGAATGGTTAGTCTTGATGCCCTCCAAGCTGGGTAGGCGCTTGCGGCACCCGCTCCGACGAGAATCATTGCCAGCCAAAGCGGCAATGCAGCAGTGCTGTTGAAGTAAAGCGCTGAGCCCGGCGAGCTTGCTCCCACGACCCTTGCTACCGCTGCGGTCAGTGGCACCGACAACAGCGCGGCGGGGGCCACGCTCAGAGCGCCGATGAATAGGCCCTCGGCGATGATGGTGCGAAGGATAGCCGCGTTGCCGGCGCCAATGGCCCGCAGCACGGCAAACTCGCGTGCGCGTTCTTGTACGCTGGTCGCCATGGCCGAAGCGAGCCCCAGAAGTCCGACGATAGCCATCAACGCTGAAATGACGATCAAGAGGTAGATCAATATGAATTGATGTCCGGCCAGCGCGCGTCCGAGCTGCGTCTTGGTTATCGCTTGGAGCACATTGACGCCGGCCTTCTCCAGGGCGTCGTCAATGTCTGCCGCAGCCTTCGTCGCCGACTCTCGATCGACGTGCTTGAGTCCCACTCGAATTCCCGTTGCGACGTCGGGTTTTGACATGCCCCGCGCAAGAGCCGTCGAGGATACGTAGATGGTGGCGCCGGCCAAATGCTCGCGTACCACCCCTTCGAGGATCAGATTCACCGGCCGGCCAGCCACGCTGACCCCGACGGGATCGCCGAGGCTTAGCGCCGGGAAGAATGCGAGCGCCTGCGAATTGAAGACTGCGGCGTCAACATCGTCCCGGCTCAACCAGCGTCCCTTGCTCACCCTGGGGCTTACGAAGCCGGTGTCCCACGGCACAGAATTGATCTTGAGGCTGCCGTGGCCGCCGTCGGGAAACGTTCTGACGATGTGGAGGCCGTCGCCACGCGCGAGCGCGGCCGGCTCGTCGCCGAAGGGCTCGACTCGGTCGACTCCCGGAACGGCACGGGCGGCGGCCAAGGCAGCTGTCGCGGTTGTTGGCCGAGCGAACCGGAATTCAACATCGAAATGCCTCTCAGCAGCGGCGTCAATCAGGCTCTGGTCGAATGAAGCCTTGGTGTTGAGGCCGGCCGCGAACATGGCGCCCGCGGTGGCCAGCATGGCCAGCGTGAGCAACAAACGCAGTCTGCGGCGCACGCAGTTGCGCAGGGCGAGTGTCAGCGCCGCGTCGCGCACCGGTATGCGCGTTGTCCATCGAGCGGTGTAACCGACGGACGCCGCCGGACCGGCACCGAAATCGTTGAACATCTCGCGTACGGTACGCCGGGTGGCGCCGACAATGGGGAACAGGGCGAGGAGCAATGGCAGTCCGGCGCCCGCCAACGCCAAACCGCCGAAAACCCAGAACGGCACCGAGACATTGGCGAGCTCGAGATTCAGCATGCGCGCCACGTTCTGTGCCAGCGCCAGGCCCCCCATTATGCCAAGAGGCATGCCGACACCGACCGCAATGACGCCAATTCCCGCAATGAGCGCGACGAACAGGCCGCCGATTTGGGCCGTCGTCGCTCCGATGGCCTTCATCACGGCAATCTGACGAACCTGCGGCGCGAGCAGACTCGCGGTTATGGTGGCTGTCAGGATGGCACTAAGCGTTAAAGTCAATACGCCGAAGGTCAGCAGCATTCGGGTGACGCCGGTCATTTGCGATTGATGAGGATGGTGGCGCGGCGGGATGCGCACTTCGCCCACGGCGTGCCCTTGGCGCTGCAGCCACTGCGCGGCATTGATAATAATTTGCTCAATGAGGCGCGGATTGGCTCCTGGGTCGCTCAACGATAGCTTGAGCACGCGCAATTCGGGATCTTCACCCAGAAAGTGCAGCGTTGCGGGAGTCACATACCCATAAACGGCCTGCTGCTGCCACGCGGGCGCGAGACTTGGGTCGTGAACCGCGCCCACGATGTGCAGTGTGCGAGCCGGGCCGTTCGCTGTTTGCACGGTGATTTCCCGGCCGACAGCCGAATTGGCCACGGCGATCGCGGTGCGCTCGAGCACAATATCTGCGGAGTCGCTTGGCCATCGTCCCGATACCAGACGCAGCGTCGCAATACGTAGATACGAGAAATCCGGCACGACGAAGAGCAATAGCGGCAGCCACACGCCCTTTTCAACTTCGACGCGACCGGCCAGCCTTCCGCCCAACTCCGCCCAGGCGATTCCGGGCTGCTCTCTTACCCCAGCGATGGCCGTTTCGCTGAGATGGTCAACGTCGAGCAACGCGGTCGCAGGATTGGTGGCGAGGTACTGCTGATCCAGCTCGCGGGCCAGGATGCAGTAAGCCGTCGAGATGGCCGTAACGGCAAAAACGCCCATCGCTATCGCCAGCGCCATCATGACGAGCCGACCCTGGCAGAGGACGATGTCTGCGGCGATTTTCTTCCAGCGCGGCGCGATGCTCACGGGGTGCTAGGTGCCGGTCGCAGCCAGCGTACCGTCCGTCAGTGTGACCGAACGTGCAAAATAGCGCTCCAGATCGCGCTCATGCGTCACCATGACCACCGTCTTGCCGGCATGGACCAGCCGCGCAAAAAAAGACATTACCTCTGCCGCGGTCCGCGAGTCCAGGTTGCCCGTCGGCTCATCGGCAACGATGAGCGGCGGATCATTGGCGAGCGCCCGGGCAATAGCGGCACGCTGTTGCTGGCCTCCGGAGAGCGCACTCGGCAGCTTGTCGGCTTGATCGGCGATTCCCATGTCGGCCAACAGACTCAGCGCGCGGGCGCGGCGCTCGCGGGGCAGAAAGGTTCCGCAGAAATCCATGGGCAGCATGATGTTTTCAGCCACGCTCAGCGTGGGGAGAAGTTGGAAGAATTGGAAAACGATGCCGACTGCTCTGCCCCGCCATCGCGCCAACTGCTCCTGGTTCAGTGTTTCCACGGCCGTCGCGGCAACCTGAATCGACCCGCTGGTCGGGGAGTCGATGCCCGTCAACAGGTTGATCAATGTAGTCTTGCCGCTACCCGATTTGCCGATCACCGCGACGAACTCGCCTTCGCCAATATCAAGAGTGAGATGGCGCAACGCTACGATCGGACCCGTCGCGCCGGCATATTCCTTGCAGACGCCGCGTAGCGATATCAGCGGCCGCATCGATTCGATGTCGGGTTTGAGCATGGAGGCCACAGTAGCGACTCGGCCGAATACAGCTAGGAAAGTGTGGCGAGAGGAGCGGGGCGGGGGTGAGACGAGAGAACAGGCCGCCGCCGGCGCTCAGCGGCCGGTCCGAGCGAACAGATCCGCCGCATATCTGCGGCTCAGGCGTAACAATTTTCCGGAGCGAAGCCGCAGCTCGTAGTCGCCCTTAAACAGCGGCGCCAGCGAATCGATCTCCGCGATATTAACGACGGTCGATTTGTGAATGCGAATGAAGCGCTGCTCGCCGAGCTGCTGCAATAGGTCGTGAAGCGTGCGCCGAATCAGGAATTGCTGATCAGCCGTGTGAACGTGTACATAATTGTCGTCCGCTTCCAGGGTATGCACGCTGGCGCAGTCGATCAGGCGTAAGCTGCCGCCCGCAGGAACCAGCAGGCGCTCGCTGGCGCCGATCTGAGCGCGGGCCGCGTGCACGGCGGATACGGGATGGCCAGGCGATTGCAAGCGCGCGCGGACTCGATCAAGTGCGCGGCTGAATCGATCCTCGTCGTAGGGTTTCAACAGATAGTCGACCGCATTGAGATCGAACGCGGCGAGAGCATGGGCGTCGTAGGCCGTGACGAACACCAGCAACGGCGCGTCCTCGGGTTCCAGTTGCGCCGCGACCTCAAGACCGCTCAGGCTCGGCATCTGCACATCGAGGAACACCACTTCCGGCGCGGCCGCGATAATTCCCTGGGCGGCGCTCAAACCGTCGGCGAATTCCCCGGCGATTTCCACATCGGGTTGCCTGGCGAGCCATAGGCGCAATTTGGCGCGGGCGGGCGCTTCGTCATCGACGATAAAGGCGCGCATCACGCACCCCCCGGGCCGTACGGCAAGGCGATCGACGC
Source organism: Gammaproteobacteria bacterium (assembly GCA_043742845.1). Lineage (GTDB taxonomy): Bacteria > Pseudomonadota > Gammaproteobacteria > Steroidobacterales > Steroidobacteraceae > Bog-1198. The sequence continues at coordinate 367 of JAYTXS010000234.1, read as the reverse complement.
CTCGACGCCGCCGATATCGTCGCCCGCAATGCTGAGCGTGGCGGCGCCTGCGTACAAAACGCGCAGGCGCTCGCGGCAATTCGCAAGACCTACGCCGTCGCGCCACCCCGACTGCAGCGTTGAGCCCGTATTGTGGATGTTGAGACTGAGCCGCTCCGCTAAATGGCAGGCGCTGATGCGAATTTGCACGGAATCCGTGGTTCGCTCTACTCCGTGTTTAAAGGCATTTTCGAGCAGCGGCTGCAGCAGCATGGCCGGTACTCGTAGGTCGAGTGCATCCTCTGCAATCTGCCAATCGACGGTGAGTCGTCCGGCGAATCGCTCTTGCATGATTTCCGCGTAGAGGCGCAGCAGGCGGATTTCCTCG
>JAYTXS010000233.1:0-2234 GCA_043742845.1 Gammaproteobacteria bacterium | reverse complement strand
TCGAACACCACCACGGCGCCGTCCAGAACGCGCAAGCTGCGATTGACCTCGATAGTGAAGTCAACGTGTCCCGGGGTGTCGATGAGATTGATCTTCTTGTCGCGCCAGAACGCGGACACGGCCGCGCTTTGAATAGTGATGCCGCGTTTCTGCTCTTGTTCGAGATAATCCGTGGTCGTCGACGTCTTCAGATCCTTGGTGTCGTGAATGTCGATGATGGTGTGCTTGCGCCCCGTGTAATACAGGATGCGCTCGGTCGTAGTCGTCTTACCGGCATCGACATGGGCGATGATGCCGATATTGCGGATATCGGAAAGAGGGGTGGTGCGGGGCATAGCAAAGTTCCGTAAAGGTGTAGGCCACGGTTGGCCGGCGTCAAAACCACGCATTTTGACATGGTGCTAGGCGCCTGTCGATTACTGCAGCGCGATTATTGCTATAGCCGGTCTTTACCCTGCTGTTCCGGGTTCTGACCGTTCTTTGGATAGGCAATCAGATCGGCAGGCGCCGGCGATTGGCCGCCGGATTGCTGCGCGACCTCGGGCGGCGGAGTCACATACGGCACCCCACCCCACCAAACGGTCGAGTAATACAACGGTAACGTGGCGAAATACAATCCCAACCCTAGGCCTCCCCAACCCCACGGGCCATAGAAACCATAGCCGCCGCGGTAGCCGCCGAAGTAAGCTCCGCCCACCGCGTGAGCGCCTCCCGCATGCTGCGAAAACGCGGGCGAACTCACGGTCATAGCAGATGCCGCCATGCAGGCGCAGAGAGTGAGGGAGAGAGAACGCAGGGCCGAGAGCTTTTTCATCATGTCACGAGGAGCGTATCGGTATGAAGTCAGGCATCCGATGCTATAAGACTTCGCCTTTTCGCAGCAGTTCCGCAACACCGCATATCAGGCGGTCACGGCTATCGGCGGCTGCGCAACCTCGCAGGCAATGCTGACGCCGCCTTCGCTGCGGCTACTGATGACCAGCCTACCGCCGATGGAGCTTGCGCGAAAATGCATGGTACGCATACCTAGGCCCGCATTGGGCGAGCCGAGTCTCGGCAATCCCACTCCATCGTCGTTGACCGTCAAGCTAACGGCACGATCGTACGTCCACAAATCAATCTCAACGATGCGAGCGCGTGCATGTTTCAGTGCATTTTGCACAGCTTCCTGAGCAATTCTGAACAGATGATTGCGTGCCTCGAGATCGAGCATGATGGGCACATCGACGCGCGAACGAAAACGCACGACGGTGTTACCGAATGAACTGCGGCCGGCCAGCGCCTCCAGAGCACCCTGCAAGCTGCCATCCGCGTCGCTCAGCGGCGAAACGCCCTGCGCAATGCGGCGCGCTGCCTGAATGCAGCTTGCCGCCAACGTAGCAAGCTGATCGAGGCTGGCGGCAATGGGCTGACGCTCGCGCTCGGCACGAGTCGCCAACGCCCGCGCCGAGAGTGCGAGACCGGTCAATTCCTGACCCAGGCCGTCGTGCAATTCCTGGCCGATGCGCCGCTGCTCGTTGGCGATGGCGTCGATGAGCGCGCTGCCGAGCGCTCGGCGCTCGGTGACGTCGCTGGCGAAGACCAGTTCAGCCCGCCGCCCACACAGATCGATGGCGCGGGTCCAGACTTCCACGGCCAGCGTGCGCCCGTCGCGCGTCTGGTGACGAGTCTCAAAAGGCTCGGGCACGGCGCCGCGTTCCACACTCGGCGGCAGCACGCGCGCAGCGCCGGGCGGCGCCAGCATGGGCACACGGCGTGTCAGGAACTCCTCAACGCTCCAGCCATACTGGCGCACGGCGGCGGCATTGACCAATAAAAACTCCAGCGTGCCCGGATCGTGCACCCACAACGGCTGTGGACTGGCGTCGAATATTTGTGCGTAGCGCTGCTCGGCCCGCAACCGCTCCAAGCCCGCGTGGTCGCGTTCCGCCAGCAGCGCGGTGATGATGAGACTAATGCCGGTGAGTGCGGCGCTGAATGTCCAGATGGTGGCAAGCCCCGCAGACTCATCCAGATGACCGAAGACGCCGCTGCCGGATACAAAACTAAGTCCGGTGGCGGCCGAAATGAGCAGACTGCCGAAGGCCGCAGCCACCAACCCGAAGCGGATGGCGCCCACTACCACAAATACTAAGGCAAACATGACGATGAGGGGCCTGCCGACGCCGCTCGCATCCAGCGACAGAGCGCCGGCACAACAGATTGCAACTCCCAGCAGCCACAAAGACGCTGCC
>JAYTXS010000232.1:0-4955 GCA_043742845.1 Gammaproteobacteria bacterium | reverse complement strand
GTGAGATAGGAACCACCCGTGCGCGGAATGCCGACGCAGGTGATAAAGTGAAAGCGGGACTGCAACTCGGATAACGGCGCCAGATCACCGGTGAGTAGTGCGAACAGTAGGGTGTAAGCGCGAGCCAGCCGCTCGCGACCGAACGCGCTGCCCATGACTAGCGCCGCGGCGTCGGCGACGCGGTTCAGCTCGATTTCGTTCGATGACAGAGTTTCCGAGCGTTGTTCCGCCCAAACCTCCCGATCGAAGGGTAATTTCTCAACGACCTGCGCGAGAAAATGCACGAAGACCGGCGAGACCGGTAGCTCACGATCCGAGAGTTTGAATTCGAGACCCATGGCGTTGGTAGATTAACAAGCGCGAAGATCAGCCGATACCACCCGCCTTGCGGCTGCGCAGGCATACCCTAATCCCATAAGTATGGGCCTGATCCTCAATTGGCGCTGCTGCTGATTCGTAAAGTATCTAAAGTGCATCAATCTAGCGTTTGGAAGTTGGAACTACTAACACGCTTTCTGATCCAATGGGGAAGTGGCGATAAAATAGCAGGAAAGGGTGCACTATGAGCTTTCACAATCGCTTGCTGCCCATCGTGACCATCACCGGCAGCTCGTTGATGGTGGGTTGTGGCGGCAACTCGGGCGGATCTTGCGGCGGGTCTTCGTACGGCTCGTCCGGCGGCTGCGCTGCGCCCGTGGTGATTACGGGCGATGGCTATTACGAGGGGACTTTGACCAGCCAGGCGAGTCCGCAGGCTACGCCTGTTGTCGCAATCATTGCGGACAACGGCGATGGAGCGATCGCCGGTGGGGATGGGACCTATTATCGATTGAACATCAGCCTACCCAGAAATCAGGTAACGGGAACCTATTTTGCGCTCTCGCAAGGGCCCAATTTTCCGAATGGGACTCAAGCAACCTCCGGATCGATCTCCGCGGTCGCCTCGCCCAATTTGAATGGTACCCTTTCGGATCAGACGGGTGCCACAGAGTCCCTGGCGTTTAATTTCGACACGGTTTACAACCTGGGATCTTCGCTCCCGACATTGGCGGGAACTTGGAGTTACACCGCCAATGGCTTTAGTTTGACGGCAACGATACGACCCGACGGCACTTTTTCCGCCATCGATTCGAATAGCTGCTCCTACACGGGCGCCTTTAACCTCATTGATCCGAACTTCAATGCCTATAGCGAGAGCTACATCCGATCATGCAGCGGCGTCAACGCGACGTTCACCGGCTTAGCCACTTATTTCCCGCCCGGGGGCAATACCTCCACCGCAGACATTAAATTGCTGGCGGACGACAATGCCAGTGAGTTTCTGGCGGTAGATCTTCAGTAAGTTATTGTTGAGCTGTGCGCCAGGGCGACCGGTCGCCCCAACTTTTCAAGGATTCCGTTGCCCACGAATTCTTCTTGTCGGTGTGGCACAGGGTGCAGGCATTGGGAATCTTCATCGCGTCGCTTTGCGCCGGTGTGATGAATTTGAACGTGTGAGCGCGCACATTCACGTCCGCGATGGTCTGCGCGATTTTCGGCATGTGACAGGCGACGCACTCGCTCCCGGCGCTTCCCTGCGCGTGATGGGTATGCGCTTCGATCGTCGGTGCATGCGGTCCGTTTTGCGTGTTGGTTCCGTGACAGGTCAAGCAAATCTCCCGGACCGGCTTGATCAGCATCGCGACGTTATCCGACCCATGGGGATCGTGGCAACTCACGCAAGTGACACCGCGGGTGTACATCAAGCTCTGCACAAAATCGTTGCCCTGCATCCGGTTTTTGTGCGCCGTGCCGTCGGGGAAATGAGTGAACGAAAGTTCACCTAGTATGTGGTCTTCGAGTTTCCAATAATCGACGAGCTTCTTGCCCATATGGAAACCCACCGGCCAGTCGTAGTATTTACCTTTGATCGGGTTGGTGAGCGGTTGACCCTGTGAGTGGCACTGAATGCAGGTGTCGTTGGCTTGCACGTAGTTGAGCTTGGCCGGGTTGATGATGTTGGGCTTGTCTTGATGCTCGACGTGATCGCTGCCCGGACCATGGCATTTCTCGCACCCGACATTCCATTCGGTGACCTTCTTGGTGTCGATGTCGTAGTTGACCGAGTGGCAGCCGTCGCATAGAGGTCCTGTGGGCCGTTGCATATTGTCGGGAGGATAGAGCGGCGCCCACCAGTCGCTGCCATTCTTGACGAAGTACGGCCGCCATACCTTATGGGTCACGTCCCACTGCGCGGGAAACACGAAATAATCGTCGCCCACCCGTTTGAAATAGCGCTGCTTCCATTTGCTGCCGTAGGTCAGGGCGATTTCGTCCCTGGTGAAGGTCACCAAGGGATCCGCAATCGAGAGATCGGGAATGATCGCCTCGGGATGGGCGTGCGGATCTTGCACCACGTTCGCCATGCGAGTCTTCTTCCAGCGATCGTAAATCTCGGCATGACAGCTCTTGCAGGCTCCGGAGCCCACGTAACGCGCGTTACTGGAAGCCGGAAGCGGTTCGGCCGCCAACTGCGGCGACAGCGCGGCGACGCGCGGCAGGTTTCGTAAATACGCGCTCAGCTGCCAGAGCTTTCGATCGGGCAACGTCCATGCCGGCATGCCCGTGTGCCGAATGCCGTTTTTGAGATGATAAAACAGCTCGCCATCGCTCATCTTTTGCACATCCGCACTGCGCAGATCCGGCGGTCGCGGGTATTGGCCGCTGCCGATCTCGGATTTGCCGCCGCCGTCGTAGGCATGGCAGATCTCACATTTTTGCGTGTAGACCTGGTGGCCCGCCTCGACATCGGCGCTTCCCGCTTTGATGTCGAGGGGATTGTGCATCGCATGGAAATTCGCCGGCACCGTGTAATTCAACAACCATTGGGCGACGTTCGCCTCGAGAGCCGGCGCATCTTCGCGCGTGCTCGAGCCCTCCCACACGACGAGTGCAACCAGGCCACCCCCTAAGACGCCGACGAGCGCAATAATGACCGCACTGATTTTCAACACCTTATTGGAATTGGACATTACTCGCCTCTAAAGCTCAGCACGGATGCCAATATTAAAGGTACGACCGTCGAGGGGCGCCCAGACCTGCGTGATGGGATTGCCACCCAGGCCGGGGAATTGACGGACGAGGGGATCAAAGCGGGCCTGGCGCACGTTCGTCAAGTTGATCGCGTTCAAAAAGATCGATATCGCACCGAAATGGATTTCGCCGAGCGCATTGAGTTCGAAGTAAGGCGCACTCACGCTGCGATACGGATCGTCCTCGAGCGCTTGGCGCCCAGTGTAGCCGACCTCGAGGCCCACCCGTCCGCGCTTCTTGCTCTTGAAGATCGCGCCGAGTTCGCCGGCGTTGCGTGGCACGAGCGGCGCCTCCTGACGCGTGCCCGAGACCAGCTCCTCGGTGGCATTGATATGCATCCACGAGCCGATGACCTGCAGCGGACCCGCGTCGTAGTGAATGAGGACTTCGGCCCCCGGTGCGCGCCGCGGGCCCGGCGCATTGAATAATTGCAGCTGGTTGCCGGGTGCGCTCTGCACGGTGAGCGGCTCGCAAATCTGAGAATTAAAGACACTCACATTCACGTCCCAGCCTTCATCTACCCATTTGGCATCGAGCGACTCGGTGACCGCGCGTTCGGCATGCAATCCTTTTAGCGGCAGCAGTGAGCCTAAGCCCGTGGCTTCGACTTCATCCACAAAAGGCGTCGGTGGAGCGTAACCCCCGCCCACCGAGGCGCGCAAGCTCCAGTCGCTGCTCGGCTGCCGAATCAGCGCCGAGAACCGCGGGCTGAAAAATGTTCCATACTCGTTGTTCGAATCAGCGTGTGCGCTGCCCGCGAGTTTAAGCCACGTCGCCGGCGAGAATTCATCTTGGGCAAATATCCCCGGCACGTTGTAGGTATAGCCGACACCAGGTACCGCGGCGGCTGAAAGTCCATCATGTTGAAAAGCCAGCCCAAGCACCCACGCGTTATCGCGTGCCGTACCGCTCAGCGCCTCTTCCCCGTACACCGCGGCGACTGAGACGTCGGCGCCGGCGTCCAGTTTCTTCAAATGATGAGCTGTCATTTGGATCGCACTTAAAGGAGTGTACGCATGTCGTGCCCCAGTACGCCAAGCAGTAAATTGCGGGCCCTGTCCACCTCGCCGCTGAAATGCCCGATCGATTCACACAAGGCCTGGTCGATCGCCTCGTTAAAGCAGATCATATCCTGCATATCCGTTGATTTCGGGTCACAGCGATCCGCCCACAATCTCAAGATGCTTGCCCGCAACGCCCGATACTCGGAGGCCATCTCGTTGATGACACCGAGCGTGATCATCGTCGCGAGCATCGTGGATCCCTTCATCGGACTGCCGTTGTCAAAGTGCAGGACGATTTGGCCGAGCGCGATCTTCTCGCGGCGGCACAAATCCTTCAGCATCTCGCTGGCGTGGGCAGCATTTTCCTCGGCAAACACTTAGGCGGCGACGATTTGGCGGCTGAACACATCGACGAACAAGTAGAGGAAAAAGTACATTCCGTGAATCAGGGTCGGCAAGTACGTGATGTCCCAAGAATACAGTTGGTTCGGCTGGGTCGCGCACGCAGCGCGCGGTTTGCTGCGCTTTTGAGCTGCCCGCTCGGGCCGCCGATGGGCCAACTGATTCGCCTCGCGCAAAATTCGGTAAAACGTCGATTCCGAGGCGATATAGCGTTGCTGATTGGCGAGCCGCGGGACGATTGGACTCGGTGGCAGATGGCCAAACTCAGCCGAATTGGCCACCGCTAACACCGTAGCGCGCTCGCGGATCGACAGCTTGTGCGAGGGTGGCTCGTGCCGCAAAGAGCGCGCGTCGGCGCCGACCTCAGCACCGAGTTGCCAACGCTGGAAGGTGCGCTCGCTGAAACCCAGCACCGCGCACGCCGGCGCTAATCGGGCGCCACCGTTTACAGCCTCGGCAACCAAGGCCATGACCGAA
>JAYTXS010000231.1:0-9186 GCA_043742845.1 Gammaproteobacteria bacterium | reverse complement strand
AAGACAGGCCAATAAGCGATGACGACCTCCGCCGGAGCTGCGGTCAAAGCTGCGCCTTGGAAGGATCCAGCGGCAAAGCCGTACGTGCAGGTGGATCGCATCACCAAGTCGTTCGGCGATTTCAAAGCGGTCGACGATGTCAGCTTGAAGATCTACAAGGGCGAAATATTCTGTCTGCTGGGTGCGTCCGGCTGCGGTAAGACAACGCTGTTGCGCGTGCTGGGCGGATTCGAAACGCCGAGCTCGGGAAAAATATTCATCGACGGCGAGGACATGACGGGCGTGCCACCGTATGAGCGGCCGGTCAATATGATGTTCCAATCGTACGCTCTGTTCCCGCACATGAATGTCGAGCAGAACGTCGCCTTCGGTCTAAAACAGGACCGCGTGCCCAAGGGCGAGATCCAGGAGCGCGTGGCCACCATGCTCGACCTGGTCAAATTGGGCGATTTCGCCAAGCGCAAGCCGCACCAATTGTCGGGAGGCCAGCGTCAGCGCGTGGCGCTGGCGCGTTCTCTGGTCAAGCGGCCGAAACTATTGTTGCTCGACGAGCCGTTGGGCGCGCTCGACAAGAAGCTGCGCGAGCACACGCAATTCGAACTGATCAGCCTGCAAGACAAGCTCGGCGTAACCTTCGTGGTCGTGACCCACGATCAGGAAGAAGCCATGACCCTGGCGAGCCGCATCGGCGTCATGAATCACGGCGAGATCGTTCAGGCCGGCACGCCGTCGGAGATCTACGAATTTCCGAGTTCGAAATTCGTGGCCGATTTTATCGGCTCGGTGAACATGTTCGAAGGCAAGCTGATCGAAGACGAACCGGAGTATGTGCGCATCGGTTCTGCCGAACTCGGCGGCACGATTTACGTCAGCCACGGCATCAGCGCGCCTCCCGAAGCCACGGTATGGGCGGCGGTGCGGCCGGAGAAAATCTTCATGTCCACGGCGCCGCCGGCCGGCAACGAGAATGTGGCGCGGGGCGCGGTGCAGGATATTGCCTATCTCGGTGACCTGTCGATCTATCTGGTGAAGCTGCCCACCGGCAAGGTCGTGCGGGTGACCCAGCCCAATACCTCGCGCCATGCCGAGGCCATTACCTGGGACCAGCAGGTGTACCTCTCATGGGACGCGACCAGCCCGGTGGTGGTGACCCGTTAGCGCCACTCGGACAGGCGCTACCTTGCGGCGCTTCGGCGTGACCGGCCGTGGGCTGGTCGTGGTGCTGCCCTACATGTGGCTGCTGCTGTTCTTCGTCGTGCCTTTCGTCATCGTTCTCAAAATATCCTTCTCCGACATCGATCTCGCCATACCTCCGTACAAGCCTCTGCTCGAGTGGGTAGGCAAGAACTCGCTTGCCATCAAGGTCAATTTCAACAATTACGCCTTCTTGTTCACCGATCGTCTGTACATCAATGCATTCTTGAACTCGATCAAGGTGGCGTTCATTTCGACAGTCCTATGTTTCTTCATCGGCTACCCCATGGCGTATGGCATCGCACGCGCATCGCCGAGGCTGCGAAACGTTTATCTGCTGCTGGTCATCCTGCCTTTCTGGACGTCATTGCTGCTGCGAGTGTACGCATGGATCGGGCTGTTGAAAGCCAACGGCGTAATCAACAATATCCTGATGTGGCTGGGCGTGATCCACGAGCCCATCACCATGCTGTATACGCCGTTCGCGATGTATGTGGGCATCGTGTATTCGTATCTGCCGTTCTTCATCTTGCCCATGTACGCCAATCTGGAAAAAATGGACTGGCAGTTGCTCGAGGCCGCAGAGGACTTGGGGTGTCGTCCCTGGCAGGCCTTCTACAAAATCACGCTGCCGCTGTCGCGTAACGGCATCTTGGCGGGTTCCATGCTGGTATTCATTCCGGCGGTGGGCGAGTTCGTCATCCCCGCGCTGTTGGGTGGTCCCAATGCGCTGATGATAGGCCGCGTACTGTGGGATGAGTTCTTCTCGAATCGCGCCTGGCCAGTGGCGAGCGCGGTAGCGATCTTGCTGCTCATTCTATTGGTGCCCTTCATGATGTGGTACCAAAGTGTGCAGGCGCGCGAGTCGGCGGGGGCACGATGAACTACAAGAGTTCCTACTTCATTCTTACGTGCTTAGGTTTCGGTTTTGCTTTCCTGTACATCCCCATCCTGTCGATGGTGGTGTTCTCTTTCAACGCGTCCAAGCTGGTGACTGTATGGGACGCAGCCAATTCGCCGACGTTGAAGTGGTATTACTCGTTGCTTAACAATGAGGAGATACTTGATGCCGCGTGGATCTCCCTGAAGGTCGCGGTCATCAATGCCTCTGGCGCGGTGATCCTGGGCACCCTGGCCGGTTTCGGCTTGGCGCGCTTCCATCAGTTCAGGGGACGCTTCACGCTCAATGCCATGACGACCGCGCCCTTGGTCATGCCCGAAGTCATCACCGGCTTGTCGTTGCTGCTGTTGTTCGTCGCCTTGGAGCAATTGATCGGCTGGCCCGCGGGTCGCGGCATCACCACCATGACCATCGGACATATGACTTTTTCGATGGCCTATGTGACGGTGATCGTGAACTCGCGCCTGGCGACCTTCGATACGGCACTGGAAGAAGCGGCCATGGACTTGGGCGCGCGGCCGCTGAAGGTGTTTTTCGTGATCACCCTGCCGATCATTTTTCCCGCCATCCTGTCCGGCTGGCTGCTGGCGTTTACTCTTTCGTGGGACGATTTGGTGATCTCGAGCTTCACTTCCGGGCCGGGCAGCAGCACCTTGCCCATGGTGGTGTTCTCGAAGGTACGTTTGGGGGTCAGTCCCGAAATCAACGTGCTGGCCACGATCACCATTACGGTGGTGACCGTCATGATCGTCTGCGTAAGCTTGTGGATGGCGCGGGCGGCGAGGCTCGACAAGGCGGCGGCTTAGTAGGAAACCGTTGAGGGCAATTCAATGAATAACGAGCTCGACCCGTTGGCCCATGCCAAGGACACACTCATCGATCTTGCCGTTCGCTTCGGGCCGAAAGTGCTGGTGGCCGTGCTGATATTGGTCATTGGATTTCTCGTCGCGGGCTGGGTCGCTCGAGCGACGGACCGGGGCCTTAACCGGCTGGAACTTGAACCGCCCGTGCGCCAACTGCTGAGCCGCGTGGCGCGCCTGTTCGTGATCGTCCTGTTCCTGATCATGGCATTGCAGAATCTTGGGGTCGAGCTATTGCCGCTGATTGCAGGTCTTGGCGTCGCCGGTGCCGGCATCGCTCTGGCGACTCAGGGCGTGTTGAGCAATATGGTCGCGGGCTTGACGATTATTTTTACCAAGCCCTACCGGGTTGGCGAATACATATCCATCGTTGGCGTCGAGGGTCAGGTGGAAGCCATCACGCTGTTTAACACAGCGTTGACTCATGCCGACCAATCTCGAGTCATCGTTCCGAACCGTAAGGTGGTGGGCGAGATCTTGCACAACTACGGCCGAATCCGGCAGGCCGAGATTCGTGTCGGCATCGCCTACGAATCGGATGTCGCGCTCGCGCTCGCCGTCATCGGCGATCTGGTGCGGGCCAATCCTCATGTACTTACGCAACCCAAGCCGCTGGTTCAGGTGGCGGCGCTGGCTGATTCGGCGGTGCAGATCGTCATCAAGCCGTGGGTTCAAGTCGCGGACTACGGCGCGATCGCAGGCGAACTCAATGTGTCGTTGATCGAGGAACTTCGCCGTCGCGGCATTGGCATCGCTTTCCCGCAATGCGAAGTGCGCTTGATCGGCGGTGGTGACGGGTGAGAGATTTTGCGCATGGGAGGCACGTATGAGGGGTTTTAGAGGGAGCGCATTGTGGGGCCTGACGCTGTCACTGACGGCGTCCGTATCCTTGCTCGCGGCGCAGAGCGCGCCTGACTTGCCTGAGAGGAAACCGGACGGCGCGTTGGACAAACTCGACGGTAAGTTCGAGCCCTTCAAGCCGGAGTCCACGATCAGCAGCGGCTCGGTCAGCATAGGCGGCCAGACCATCGGCTACCAAGCCATCGCCGGGACCTTGGTAGTGCACCCTAAGGATTGGGACGACGTGCCGCGCGATCCCAAGGCCGACAAGGGAGGCGCTTCTTCCGCAGAGGATGCGGGTGAGGGCAAGAATCCGAGCGCTGAAGCCTCGATGTTCTACGTCGCTTATTTCAAGAATGGCACTGGACCTCGGCCGGTGACATTCGTGTACAACGGCGGACCAGGCTCCGCGACGCTGTGGCTGCATATGGGCGCCTTCGGGCCGCGACGCATTGTGACGGCCACTGACGTGCATACGCCGGCTGCGCCCTATTCGCTGGTCAACAACGCGTCGAGTCTGCTCGATGCCACGGATCTCGTTTTCATCGACGCACCCGGCGCCGGTTTCAGCCGCATTGCCGGCAAGGACAAGGAGAAGGACTTCTATGGCGTCGACCAGGACGCATATGCCTTTGCCGATTTCATATCCCAGTTCCTGTCGAAGTACGGCCGCTGGAATTCGCCCAAGTATTTGTTCGGCGAAAGCTACGGTACGCCACGCTCAGCGGTGCTCATCAATCAGCTGGAAGCGGACCGCGGCATCGACTTCAACGGGGTTATCCTGCTGTCGCAAATTCTCAACTTCGATTTGAGCCCCGATCGCCCGACCGGGAATCCGGGTGTCGACCTGCCCTATCAGACGGTATTGCCGACCTATGCGGCGACCGCGTGGTATCACAAGAAGCTTCCAGGAGAGCACAGGGACCTCGAGGCGTTGCTGGCCGAGGTCGAGCAATTCGCCATGGGCGACTACGGGCGTGCGTTGGCGGCCGGCTCGGACTTGAGCGTAGCCGAGCGCGGCGCGGTTGCCGAGAAGCTGCACCAGTACACGGGCCTGTCGGTCGAGTACATCCTGAAGGCGGATCTGCGTATAGACGGCGGGGAGTTTCGCCAGAATCTGCGCGGCGACGGCATGACGACCGGCCGCCTCGACACCCGATTCTCAGGTCCCGAGCTTGACCCGTTGGCGCAACGTGCCGACTACGACCCGCAGGCCACGGCGCTGAGTTCGGCCTATGTTTCCGCCTTTAACGAGTATGCACGCAAGGATTTGCACTATGGCGAGGGCAGGGCATTCAAACCCAGCATTGCGACCTTCAGAACCTGGAATTTCCAGCACCAGCAACCCGGGCAAACCCAACCCGGGACCTCACGCCAGGGGTCGAATGTGATGCCGGATCTGGCGAATGCGATGAAGATCAACCCGAACTTGAAGATTCAATTGAACGCTGGGTACTTCGATCTCGCAACGCCCTTCTATCAAGGTGTGTATGAGATGCATCACTTGCCGATGCCGCACAACCTGCAGGCGAATATCGAGTACAAGTTCTACGACTCGGGCCACATGGTTTACGCGAAGGATTCCTCGCTCAAGCTGCTGCACGACACTGTCGCGGGATTCATCAAGCGCACCAGCAATTTGGGCAACTGAGCACTCAATGCGCCGCGATGACTATCGCGAGCCATCAGCACCTCAAGTAAGGCGCACAGCGGCCGCTAAGCCGGATATGCAGCACCTTGTGAACGCGCCGTCCGGCATTGCCGCGGACGAGATGGATGATTGCGAGGTCGTCCATGGCCTATTGGAACGCTGCCTGACGGGCGATGAACTCACCGTGCCCATGCTGCCGGAAGTGGCCGTGCGCGTGGTGCGTGCAGGGCCGAAGGAATCGACCAACGCTCAACAGCTCGCCGACATCATCAACGCCGACCCTGTGCTCACCATGTATGTGCTGCGCGTTGCCGCCTCGGCGGCGAAACGGCCGAAATCGCCCATAGTCTCCTTGCCGCATGCGGTCGCATGGCTGGGATTCGACGAAGTGGCGAACATTGCTTTTACCTTGGCGCTGCAGGGCAAAATGCTGGACGTCGAAGGCCAGCAGCACAAGGCGCGGCGACTTTGGCGACACTCGCTGGCGAGCGCATTGTGGTCGCGGCAATTAGCGCACTTGCTGGGAGAGGAAACCGGCATGTGCTATCTGTGCGGCTTGCTGCACAACATTGGGAAGGTGGTGACCTTGGGTGCCGTGCACGACTTGGCGCAACGCGCCGGTAAGACCTTGGGCGGCGACGAATATGATCGGCTCATCGAGACATTTCACCGCCACATCGGCGCCCGTGTCGTCACCGCATGGGCACTGCCCGCGCCGGTGCTCACGGTGACTTCGCAGTGGGAGATGTACCAGTCGGCGGGCGCGGCTCGATTCGAAAGCAATGTGGTGCACGTGGCGCACGCACTGGCCGATTTTACGCTGCAAGGTTCGACGCAGCTGGCCCGCGATCTCCTGGTGACGGACGCGGCCTACCGGGATCTGGGGCTGACTGCGGCGGACGGCGCGCCCCTGTTCGATTCCGCTGCCGCCATCAACTCCGAATTGGATCGTTATCTAGCACCTTGAGTGTCGGGGGCGGCTCGACTATGGTGAGCGCCATGAAGAAAAACACGCTGGTCAACCATCCGCCCGCGGTGGCGCTCCCGCCGGACAACCGGTCGTTGGTGGCGCCGATATATCAATCGGTGAAATTCTCATTCGACGATACGGGCGAGACGTTGCGCTACTTGCGCGGCGATCGAGAGGGATTCTTTTATTCGCGCTCTTCCAACCCTACATTGAAGCAACTGCAGCTGCTACTCGCCCAATTGCAGGGCAGAGACGATTGCCTGTTGACGGGATCCGGGGTTGCGACGATCGCCGCGAGCCTGTTGTCATTGTGCAAGCAAGCCGACCACATCCTTGGTTTCGTAGAATCTTACGGTCCGACTCGATACATCGTGCAGCATCTATTGGCAAAGTTCGGCGTGGCTCATACCTTACTGTCGATCGAGGATCTCGCAGGCATCGAGCGGGTGCTGCGCGACCGGCCGACCCGGCTGGTGGTATTCGAGAGCCCCACCAATCCGGTGACGAAGATCGCCGATATCGAACATCTGACGAGTCACGCAAGGCGCGCGGGTGCTTTGACTGTGCTCGACAACACCTTCGCCGGTTTTCACAATCACGGCGCCTACGAGATCGACATCTTCCTGCACAGCCTGACAAAGTACGCGTCCGGTCATGGCGATGTGATGGGCGGCGCTATCATTGCCCGCGCCGAGTTGATCGCGGCGATGCGCAAGGACGTCGTGTCGATGGGCCCAACCCTCGACCCGCACGCGGCATTCTTGATTCAGCGCGGCATGCGTACTTATTTTCTGCGCTATGAACGTCAATGCGCCAACGCACTCGCGGCGAGCCTTTTCTTGTACGGTCATCCGCGCGTGAAACACGTGTTCTATCCGGGCCTCGACACTCATCCTCAGTACGCCCTCGCTCGACGGCAAATGAGTGATTTCGGAGCCGTCGTCACTCTGGAACTCGACGGAGGATTCGAGGAGGGCGCCCGGTTTGCGGAAGCGCTGCAGCTATTTTCCATTTCCGCCAGCGTAGGTTCGGCCGAGTCATTGGTGATGCCGCCGCAGTTGCTGGCCGGCGGCGAATACACTCAGGAGCAGCGCGCCGCCTCAGGGATCACTCGAGGCACTGTGCGCCTATCCATTGGTCTGGAAGACGCCGAGGACCTGATTCAGGATCTGGGGCAGGCTTTGGATAGGGCTTTCATTTAACATATTTCTTTTCACCTACGTCGATAAGCCCCTCAAGCATCCCTCCTGTGTGCCGATCTAGAGAGATACGCCATCTACAGGGGTGATTAGTTGAGTCCCGAACCGGTCGTCATTCTCTCCGCCCTTCACTTCCAGTCGGCGCGCGATTACCTGAGCGAGTCCCTCGCCGGGCCGCAGACCATTGCGCCGCTGCCGCGGGTGTGCGCGCAGCTGGCACAACTCACGGCGCAGCAAGCCACCGACGCCAGCCAATTGGCGCGCTTGATTCAATCCGATCCGGCGCTGGCGGGCGAAATCATGCGTGTTGCGAATTCGCCTGCGCTGCGGCCGCGCAGCGCCATCGTGTCGCTGCAGCAGGCGGTGTCATGGCTAGGCGTCGCGGAAGTGCGCAACATCGCGATGGCGGTGATGCTGCGCGGCGAGGTGTTCGTCGCTCCCGGCCACGAACCGGAGTCGGAAGAATTGTGGCGCGAAGCGTGGCTCGCAGGCCTATGGGCCAAGGAGGTCGCACGCGAGCGCCGCAAGCACGTGGAAAGCGCTTTCCTGGCTGCGTTGATGCATCGCACCGGAGCCGCTCTTGCGCTGAAGATATTGTCGCGCTTCGAGTACGAGCAGCGCACCGTCATGGATGCACACACCTTCGGAGATCTGGTGGTCGAATTCGAGCCTGCCTTCGGACGTCTGTTGATGAACAGCTGGCTGCTGCCCCAAGACGTTCAGGAGGCGGCGAGCGATTGGCGCAACTGCGGGCGTGAGTTGCGCGAATCCAGCCATCGCGATCTGGCGGCCACCGTGCATGCGGCGCATCTTCTGGCCACCCACACGATGCACCCGCAATTGTTGGACGAGAACGAGGTGATAGAAAGCCCGGTGTTCGAGCAACTCGGCGTTTTCCCCGATGATCGGCGCCGCATGCTGGCGAAGCGCGACCACGTGCGCAGCATGGCGGGCATCTAGAGTGACCCCGCAGCCGCAAGCCTACGATTTTCTTTGCGTGGGGTCGGGACCCGCGGGACAGAAAGCAGCCATCCAAGCCTCCAAGGCCGGATTTCGGGCGGCCATCATCGAACGCGAGGCTCAGGTCGGCGGCTCCTGCCTGTTATCGGGGACGATTCCCAGCAAGGCCTTGCGCGAACAGGCGCTGCGCTACCGCCGCATGCGGGGCAGCGCGTCGTCGCTGGCCGTCGAACTGCGCGGCGACGCGCCGCTGTCGGCATTGCTGCAGGGGGTCGATAGCGTCATCGCCGCACAGGATCGTTATCTGCAGGCGCAGCTGGCACGCAACGGCGTCGATTTGATTCACGGCCGCGCGGTATTTCTAGATGCCGATCGCATCGAAGTACAGCGCCTGGATGGGTCGCGAAGCGTGCTCAATGCACCGCGGGTGTTGCTCGCTCCCGGTTCGCGGCCGCGGCACGTGCCCGCCGTTGAGGTGGACCACGAACACATCCTCGACAGCGATTCCATCTTGAGCCTGTCCTATATTCCGCGTTCCATGGTGGTGCTAGGCAGCGGCGTCATCGCCTGCGAGTACGCCTCGATTTTCGCCGCGCTCGGTTGCGCAGTGA
>JAYTXS010000230.1:0-9210 GCA_043742845.1 Gammaproteobacteria bacterium | reverse complement strand
GGGTATGCCTGTCGTTTCCCATTTCTCGACGGCCGCGGCAAATGCTTCTTGGCGAGCCTCTTCGGCGAGATCGAAATCGTCAAGCAGGCGGATCAATGTAGCGAGCACACGACCCGCCTCTCGGTGAAAGATCTCCTCGACGGTCGCAGTCACGCTGGCGCTTAGGCCTGGGGCGGCCAGATTGGCCGTACCTCGATGCTGCCGTATCTGGCACCGGGTATGCCTGCCGCGACGACGAGGGCCTCATCCAAGTTCTTTGCATCGATGAGGTAGTAGCCCCCTAATTGCTCACGAGTCTCCGCGAACGGTCCATCCGTGGTGGCCACCTGGCCATTGCGAACGCGAACGGTGGTCGCCGTGGACGTCGGTTTCAAGCGGTCGCCTGCCTTGAACTGTCCGCTCTGAATGATGCCCTTGGTGAATTCGGTATATTCCGCTGTCATCGATGCAAGCAGAGCGGGCTTCATTGCCGCCAGTTCCGCTTCGTTCGAGTAGATAAGCAATAGGTACTGCATCTCAAATCTCCTGTGTCGGCGTGATTCGCCATGCACTAGTCGAACGGCGCCGGTTCATTTCGACATCTACGGCAACAGCGACTTAATTAGTAGAACTCTGAGCCCCCAGTTGGCCACTCGGGGCTCGTATTGCCAGATCTGCGAGTAGGCGTGCCCGCTGCGCTGCTTTGCATCCGTGAACTCCCCTGCGCAATACGCCAGGGTGCCATCGGCCGAAAGGATTCGAGACTCTTCCCGGAAGGCCCCCGGCATCGGGTGATCGGTGAAATATCGGTTGGCGTCCGCCACCCCAAGGGTGGCCGCATGATTCGTATAGAAGAGAAAGTCGCGGGTGCGCGCATATGTGCGCAAACCGCCCGCAATTCCATCGTGCTTAATAGCGTCCTGAAAGTCGGCTATCGCTTGGTTGACCGCTTCATTGGCCACAAGCTGCGGCGGCGGACCGGGCGGACCCGAAGTCGCCCCCTCAGCCAATAGTCTCGGCTCAGCCTCGGCGGGTGCAGGGCTTGAAACAGTTGTGTCGAATTGCACCCGCCAGTCGCTGCCGGCGCCGCGCTTCCAGAGGGCCAAGTAATGGCCCTGACTCTGGCCACCGCCGGCAAGCGTGCAAACCCAGGGACCCGTGGTGAAGCCAAGATCACCACTTAACGCCAGGTCCGCGACCGCGGGATACCACTCGAGTTTGTCGCAATTTTCCCGAGCGGGGGCATTGAACGGGCGCCCCGGTTTGTCGGCCTCTAGCAGGCTTTTGAGCCCGCCGAGGTTAGCAGCACGATCAGTCATATATCCCTCCTTTCGACCCCAACTCTATCCCGTGGGAACCAAAATCCACCGCCCCCCTCCAATATAATTATAAAATCAGCAACTTACGCATGCGCCGCTGAATGCTGGCGGCTCCTCGCCCTTGGCCGTAAGATCACAATGGCATTGATAACTCATTCGTACCGATAAAGAGGATTCCCGATGAAGGCTTGGATACCGCTCACGCTGGTTTTAGCACTTGGCACTGCCGCTACGGCACACGCGACATGTACCTATCCGTCCGCCCCCGCCGCACCCCCCGACGGGAGCACTGCGACCAAGGATCAAATGATCGCCGCAAAGCATGATTTCGATCGCTACAACGGCGAAATGAACTCCTATTTGGATTGTCTGAAACTGGAAATGGATGCCGCCACTCCCAAGGATCCGAAAAAGCTCTCCCCTGACGAGAAAAAGAAGGCCGATGAGCAGCAAAAGGTCCTCGTTCAAAAGAACAACGCCGCAGTCGATGAATTGCAGGCGGTGGTCGGGCGATTCAATGAACAGCTGAAGATCTTCAAAGCCACGCAGACTGCTCACTAATAAAGTGCGGCGGAGCAACTCCGCCGCACTTTCACTATGCAGGCTGTAACGCTGATTACGCCGCGTCTGGCCGAAGAGGCCATTTACTCTCGGCTTACGTGTCTGCCGATCGAATCATTGCCGCTGACGCAGTGCGTCGGGGCTACTCTGCGCGAAAACATTTACGCGGAGCGCGATCAGCCTCCCTTCGATCGAATTGCAATGGACGGGATCGCGGTCGATAGTGACGCATTGCGGCGCGGCCTCAAACGCTTTCGCATTCAGGGTATTCAAGCCGCAGGCGCACCGCAGCGCAAGCTGAGCAGCGGCGATGAGGCCATCGAAGTGATGACCGGGGCAATTTTGCCGCTAGGCAGTGACTGCGTGATTCCGGTTGAGCAGTTGCTGGTCGCCGAAGGCTATGCATCGCTAATCACCGTTGTGGACAGCTCTCCCTACCAAAACGTCGATCGGCGCGGCAATGACAGCCGTCAAGGCGCGCTCCTGCTGGAGACAGGCACCCTGCTGCGGGCGCCGGAAATCGCGGTGGCTGCATCGGCTGGCATGGCGCGGGTGCGGGTGAGTAGCCAACCCGCAATCATGGTCGTCTCTACCGGCGACGAGCTGATCGAGCCGGGTGAACCCATCGCCGATTACCAAGTGCGGCGCTCCAATGCCTATGCGGTGGCTGCAACCCTGCGCACGCGCGGCTTCGGGCGTGTCGGCGACGACCATGTGCCCGACGATGCAGCCTTGATGCGCGAGCGATTGTCCCTACATCTGACCACTCATGAAGTACTCATATTGAGCGGTGGTGTTTCGATGGGAAAGTATGACCTCGTGCCCCAGGTGCTGCAGCAGCTTGGCGTTCAAGAGGTGTTTCACAAAATTGCACAAAGACCTGGCAAACCCATGTGGTTTGGCATCGGTCCGCAGGGCCAAGCCGTATTTGGTCTTCCCGGCAATCCCGTTTCCACGCTGGTGTGCCTGATTCGTTATGTCATACCGGCTATTGCCGAGGCCATGGGCACTAAACGTGAACCGGCCGAGCGTCTGGCCCTGGCCGCTGCGGTTAGTTTCAAACATGCGCTTACCTACTTCCTGCCCGTATCTATCGAGCACGATGACTGGGGACGCCCTTGGGCCAACCCGCGCCGCCCGAACGGCTCCGGCGACTTCTTGAGCCTCACCGGCACCGATGGATTTGTCGAGCTTCCGCCGGGCCCGAATACCTATCCAAAGGGCTTCGTCACCACGGTGTACCGCTGGTAGCCTCCAGTTGCCATGACGTCCAACATTCACCGCATTCCGGGACCGCAGAGTCCGCTCGATCGCCTCGGCCGGCCCTTGCACGATTTGCGCATCTCGGTCATGGATCGTTGCAACTTCCGCTGCCCTTACTGCATGCCTAAGGAGCAGTACCACGAGCATTATCGATTCTTGAAATCCCAAGAACGGCTGTCGTTCGACGAGATAACGCGATTGGCTCGCCTGTTCGCGAGCCTCGGCGTAAAGAAGTTGCGCCTCACGGGCGGCGAACCGTTGTTGCGCACGAATCTCGCGGATTTAGTGGGCAACCTTAGCGACATCCAAGGCATCGAGGACATTGCGCTCACCACCAATGGAGTGCTCCTAGGTCAACACGCCGTCGATTTACATGCCAACGGTCTGCGCCGCGTGACTGTCAGCTTGGACACATTGGACAAACAAGTCTTCGCGCGCATGAGCGGCGGCTTTGCCGCGCTCGATCAAGTGCTGCTCGGCATAGACGCTGCCATTGGTGCCGGCCTGACGCCGGTCAAAATCAATGCTGTGATCGAACGCGGCTTGAACGATCACACGGCACTCGACTTGCTCGAGCGTTTTCGCGGCTCGCCGGTCATCGTGCGTTTCATCGAGTTCATGGACGTCGGCAACCGCAATAAATGGCAGCCGGAATTGGTGGTGCCGTCGCGCGAACTGGCCGCGCGCGTCCATGCGCGCTGGCCCATCCAGCCGATTTCGCAGAACTATCCGGGCGAAGTCGCGCAGCGCTGGCGTTTCGAAGACGGCGCGGGCGAAGTCGGATTCATATCCTCGGTGTCGCAGCCATTCTGCGGCGCCTGCAGCAGAGCGCGCCTCTCTTCGGAGGGGAAGTTCTATACCTGTCTATTCGCGACCCATGGACTAGACTTGCGGGCGCCGCTGCGCGCCGGCGCCGACGATACCGAAGTATTGAATTTGATCCGCGGCGCCTGGGGCGCGCGCACCGATCGCTACAGCGAATTGCGCGAAGAATTGCGGCGCACCGAGCCCGGGACGCAGAAGATCGAGATGAATTACATAGGCGGGTGACATCATGACCTTTACTCACTTGGATGCGAAGTTGCACCCGACCATGGTCGATGTCGGCGACAAGGCGACTACCAAGCGATCCGCGACGGCCGAAGCGCGGGTGCGGTTCCCCCCAGCCGCCGCCGCCGCTTTGCGTGACAGCGGCTTGCGTTCGCCCAAGGGGCCGGTGTTCGACACGGCGATCGTCGCCGGAGTCATGGGCGCAAAACGCACTCACGAACTGATTCCGTTCTGTCACCCGCTGGCGCTGGAGAACTGCCGCATCACCATCGAACTCGAAGGCGACACGGCAGTGATTCATTGCACTGTCAGCGTTCATCATAAGACAGGTGTTGAAATGGAAGCGCTCACCGGTGCGAGCGTCGCCGCGCTGACTATTTACGATATGTGCAAGGCGCTTTCGCACGAGATCGTCATCAGCGACGTGCGGCTGCTGGCGAAACACGGCGGCAGAAGCAGTTATGCCCTGAAGGCGCCGCCGTGAACTCCGTCGCCATAGACCCCCTGGCGGCCCCAATCGGGGCAGCTCCGGTGTACGGGCTTATTCTCGCCGGCGGTTCCAGCTCGCGCATGCGGCGCGACAAGGCCGCGCTCGAGTACCGGGGCAAGACACAACTGGATCGAACCTTTGAATTGGCAAGCCGCTACGTCTCTCAAGTCTTCGTCTCGGTCCGCGCCGGCCAGACCGCAGAACCGACTCGGGCAAATCGACCCATGATCGTGGATTCAGTCGCCGGCGAGG
This sequence comes from Gammaproteobacteria bacterium, assembly GCA_043742845.1. Lineage (GTDB taxonomy): Bacteria > Pseudomonadota > Gammaproteobacteria > Steroidobacterales > Steroidobacteraceae > Bog-1198. The sequence goes on along the minus strand of JAYTXS010000230.1, from coordinate 4,296 downwards.
GTCCCATTGTCGGTATCCGCTCGGCGCTTGCCGCACACCCACACACGGCCTGGTTGGTGCTCGCCTGTGATTTGCCGTTCATGTCGGACGCAGCACTGTCGCAGCTCTTGCGCGAACGCGACGCGAGCGGCTTGGCCACGGCATTTCGCAGCACTTACGACAATTTGCCCGAGCCGCTGTGCGCCATTTGGGAGCCTGCGGCTGCGGTGGCACTCGCTGCCTATCAACAAGGCGGCGGCAATTGCCCAAGGAAATTTCTCATTCGCCATGCCGTAGGGCTGCTCGATCCGATCGACGAGCGCGCGCTCGACAATGTCAACACACCCGAGGAGTATGCGCAGGCGCTGGCAACCCTGGGCGCCGCCAAGTAATCCAATTATATGCAATTGAAAATTCAATACTATGCACTGATGCGCGAGCAAGCCGGCCGCTCCGAGGAGACTCTGGAGACCTTCGCCGCTACGCCCAAGGACTTGTACGGCGAGTTAACGGCTCGCTATGGCTTTACGCTCGCCCGTGAACAACTGAAAGTGGCGGTCAACAGTGAATTCAGTGACTGGGCCCGCCCGCTCGCTCCCGGCGACGCCGTCGTCTTCATTCCACCGGTGGCGGGCGGCTGATGCGCTTTCGATTTACTCAATTCGCCATTGATACCGACAGCGCGCGGCGTGGGTTGCTCGACTTGGGCGCCGGCGGCTACGTCAGCTTCGAGGGTTGGGTGCGTGATAACAATGAGGGGCTCGAGGTCACTCGGCTGGAATACGAGGCCTTCCAGGAACTTGGCGTAAAGGAAGGCGAGCGCATCATTAGCGACGCCCTGCAACGCTTCCCGATAAAGCACGCACTATGCATTCATCGCGTGGGCTCGCTGGAATTGAGCGATATGGCCGTGTGGGTCGGTGTCAGTTCCGCGCATCGCGGCGAAGCCTTCGATGCCTGCCGGTTCATCATTGACGAAGTGAAACATCGCGTGCCGATCTGGAAAAAAGAACATTACCGCAGCGGTGATTCCGGCTGGGTGAACTGCGAGCGCTGCGCCGCAGCGCCCATGCACACTCACGAACACGCGTAAGCTTAGCTGCGATGCAGCCCGACTATTCACGACAAATATTGCTCAAGGACATCGGCGCGCAGGGTCAAGCGGCGCTGGCGCGCGCGCGCGTCTTGGTCGTTGGCGCCGGCGGCCTTGGCAGCCCGGTGCTGCAATATCTGGCCGGCGCCGGCGTGGGCTGCCTCGGAATTGTAGACTCGGACACCCTCGACGCCAGCAATTTGCACCGTCAGCCCATCTACGCGCTGGCGCAGGCTGGTCTGCCAAAGGCAACACTGGCAGAGGGCTCTGTCAAGCGCATCAACCCGACCGTGCGAGTCGAGGCGCATGCCCTACGGCTCGATGCCGATAACGCCCTTGCGCTAATCCGCGGCTACGACGTGGTCGTCGATTGCAGCGACAATTTTCGTACCAAGTACTTGATCAATGACGCCGCAGTACTCGCGCATCGGCCGGCGGTATTCGCCAGTGTCTATCAATACGAAGGCCAGTTGCAGGTCTACAAACCGGATCCTCGCCACGCCTGCCTGCGCTGCCTTTGGCCCGACGCCGTCGCTGACGGCGTGGTTGGCAACTGTGCCGAGGCCGGGGTGCTGGGCCCCGTACCAGGGACTTTCGGCGCTCTGCAGGCCCTGCTGACCCTGAAGATTCTGCTACAACTACCCGGACAGCTCGACGGCGAACTTTTGCTGTTGGATTTCGTGAATTTCTCCAATTTAAAGATCAAGGCGCCGCGACGCGCCGAGTGTCACGCGCCCAACTGCGCGCACATTCACGAAATCGCGGCCGAAGATTCAGACATCGAGATTGTGCTTCGCTCGCTTGCCGACGCGGCGCAGCGCGGCCTCGACGTCATCGATATCCGTACCAGCGAGGAATTTGCAGAGCGCCCCACCCCGCTGCGTCATATTCCCATGCCCGTTCTGCTGGCGAGCCCGGGCGTGATCCCCGCCGGACGTGACTATCTGCTGGTGTGCGCCTCGGGCAAGCGCAGCTTGGCCGCCGCCAGGGAGCTGCGTAAACGTGGACATACGGTTCGCTCGCTGGCGGGCGGCCTACAAAATCTGGAGATCTAGTACTTGTACTTCCAAAGCAAATTGCCGGATGTCGGCACCACTATTTTCACGGTGATGTCGCGCCGCGCCTTGGAGGAAGGCGCGCTGAACATCGGCCAGGGATTCCCGGACTATCCGATCGATGCGCGACTGGCGGCGGCGCTGACGGAGGTGATCGCAGAGGGGTGCAACCAGTACGCTCCGATGGAAGGCGTCGTCGAACTGCGTGAGCAAATTTCGGTAAAGCTCGAGAGATGCTATGGCCGCCGCGTTGATCCGCATACCGAGATCACTGTCACGTGCGGCGGCACAGAAGCCCTCTACGACGCGGTTCAAGCGGTGGTGCGGGCCGGCGACGAGGTCATCATTTTTGATCCGGCGTACGACGCCTACGAGCCGGCGGTGCGGCTGGCGGGCGGACGCTGCGTTCGTATCGCACTCGCGCCACCGTCCTTTCGTTTCGATTGGGATGAGGTACGGCGTGCGCTGAGCGATCGCACACGCCTGATCGTCATCAACAGCCCGCAGAATCCCAGCTGCACGGTAACGGGCAGTGAAGACTTGGACGCTCTCGCCGCGCTCATCCGCGATCGCCCGATCACGCTGCTGGCGGACGAGGTCTACGAACATGTGCTGTACGACGGCCGGCGGCACGCGTCGGTGCTGGCGCATCCCGAATTACGCGAACGCAGTTTCGCGGTCTTTTCCTTCGGCAAGACACTGCACGCCACCGGATGGCGCGTCGGCTACTGTGTCGCGCCCGCGCCATTGACCGGCGAACTTCGCAAAGTTCACCAGTTCAACACCTTCAGCATTGCCTCGCCCCTGCAATACGCCATCGCGCGTTATCTCTCGACATATCCGGACGCCTGGATGGGACTGTCAGAGTTTTTTCAGGCCAAGCGAGACCTGCTCGCAGGGCTGCTGCGTGGCTCGGGATTCGAGCCCGTCCCGGCCGCAGGCACTTATTTTCAATTGGTGGACTACGGCGCGCTCTCCAGCAGCAACGATATGGACTTCTCGGACCGGCTGATTCGCGAAGCGAAAGTCGCCACGATTCCGCTGTCGCCGTTCTACGCCGCGCCGCCGACGATGACGCTGTTAAGACTGTGCATCGCCAAGCAAGACGCCACGCTCGAGGCGGCGGCCGGCCGGCTCCGCGCATTCGCGGCCGCCCGCGTGCCCTGATTCCAGGGGTCCGGCAAGCTTCTAACCAATGGATGTGCCGGCGCGGCGCGAGGCCGACGGCAGGCTTTGCCTCTGCCGTATTCGGGCCGCATCCATCAACATACGTCCCGCCCATCGATAGACGTTGTTTTCCTTGACCGTCCTGCGCATCAGGCTCATGCGGTTGCGCCGCTCTTCCCGCCCCATGCGCATCGCGATTTCCATGGCGTTTGCCGTCTCGGTGACGTCGAAGGGATTAATCAGTACCGCTTCCGGCAACTCCCGCGATGCGCCCGCGAAAGTGCTCAAGATCAATACGCCGTCCTCATCATCGCGCGCCGCAACGAACTCCTTCGCTACCAGGTTCATGCCGTCATGCAGGCTGTTGACCAGGCAGAAATCGGCGGCTCGGTACAATTCGAACACCCGCAGCGGCTCTTGATGTTCGTCGATGAGTACGATGGGACGCCAAGTCCCCTCTGCGAACTTGGAGTTGATGCGGTCAACTTCGCTGTAGGTCTTTTCCTGCAGCGCCTGGTACGCCGGCAATTGACTGCGCGACGGCGCGGCGATCTGCAGCAGGCAGATACGTCCACGATGCCGGGGATTCTTGTCCAGCAGAGTCTCCAGTGCCTGGAATCGCTCGAGAATGCCCTTGGTGAAGTCCCAACGCTCCACGCCTAGACCTAGGATCACATCGGCGCCGATCTGATAACGCTGGCGCACCGCAGCCCTGCAGGTAGTGACATCCGGCAGGAATTGCAGCCAGCGCGGCGGCCACTCGATAGAGATGGGATAGGGAGCGACGCGACACACATGGCCTTGCAGCGTCACTGTCATGTGTTCGTGGTCGATTTGACACTCCACGAATCGATCCACGGCATCCAGGAAATTCTGGCAGTGATAGCGGGTGTGAAACCCAAGGATATCGGCCGACAGCATGTGCAGCAGCATCTCGCGCTTCCACGGACAGACGCCGAACGTTTCCGCATTGGGCCAGGGGATATGCCAGAAAAGAGCAAT